>CAMVOY010000010.1 GCA_947169235.1 uncultured Lachnospiraceae bacterium
ATATTGGAGATGCTACTGTCTGCTGCTGAATCTTTACTGACTCAGCATCATCCTCGACTCTATTATACTTACTCCTACTTACAGACTCCGATTTTCTGATTCCATAGAAAGTCAGGATTCGCTGATCCCTATATAGTGAATTAATTACTCTAGTAATTGGTCCTGTCTTAAACATAGAACAGCACCATCTCATCATTCTAGCCGGCGGTCCTATATCCTCACACACATCCTTGAAGACCTGCTCACGATTCTCAGCAGTCTTAAAAATAGACTGTGTATGATTCTTTCTATAGCGTTTGACATACTCTGTAGTGAGCGGAAACTCAAGGGTTGTGTTCCCAAAAATGTGCACTAGTGATGGATCACTCAATGCCTTTATCGCCAAATCAGCAGTTACGGTGGAGTCCTTTCCACCCGAAAACGATAGGACTATATTCTCCTCTGGAAACTTATCCGCTGTTTTCTTGACGAAGGTGTGAGACTCATCAATCAGATAGTCCAACCTTGTCCTGTTTGCCTCAACAAAAGCATCTATATAGTGATCAAAAGCTTCATAAGAATTATCGTCCTTATTTTTTTCGAGCTGATCAATATACTCATCTGCATTTGCTTCCATAAACAGCTTGTTTGGCAGGGCTACAGGCTTGCCATTTATATAATATCTGTTGTTAGAAGCCCATACAGATTCATTTATCCACTGGTGAGGTTTCTTACCCAATAGTATTTCGATTAGCAGCCTCTCTTCCGGAAAGACAGGTCTAATATCAGCAACTAAGTATTTTGTCGGCTTACCACATCTAGGACAGATTCCTTTGTCTGCCTGATTCACTGCCTGCATTACAGGAACTACGCAATTATCGCACCAGTATACTTCCGTCGGGTAATCTTCAACTGTCTCCTCTCCGCAGATAGGGCAATTCTTTTCATTTGTTTCTATATTACAGTTCTTGCACCACACAAAAAATGCTCCTTGAAATTAGTTTTTTGCAAATAGTTCTGGCCGTTGATTTTCAACCTTCACCCATAGTATGCATCATATACCTATCCAAATGTCCGGACACAAAATGGCATTTTCTCAATTTTCTTAAATACGCCATTTTCCGTTGTTTTTGACAATACGTCCATCATCTCACAACAACATTTCTATTATACACCATTTGATAGCAAAAGTAAAGAATGAACCCTGTAATTGAAACATTGCCAACCCACGCAGTCAGGCTCCGTTGAAGACATGTCTGACAGACACTTGCCGAACAAGGTCAGACGAGAGGTACCTGTCGATATGCCCGTTCCCGAGGAACATGTTTGAGCGTCAGTTTCGAAGAGCCGATAGGAGTCACGCGAGATGACGCGTGACGAGTGTCGGGTCGCACGAAACAAGCGAGTTTGACGAGGGCGGGCATGAGGTATCGACAGGTGCGTCGAGTCGACCGGCGTTCGTGCGTCTGGCAGGCATGGCTGTCAACGGAGCCGACCAGTGTCGGAACATTTTTAAACCTTCTTTTGCGATCTCTGATACGGTCATTTTCTTTGCAATAACTTTTTCATTTAAGGCTCATTTCCCCCTGACACTGTCATTATAGCGCAGGTACGTGTCCAATATTCAGGACTCGTGAAGGTTTTTTTTCGAAAAAGGTTACTGTTCAGTGGTCGGCCAAACTGGTCATCTCATAACCATATTCTACCTTCCCGCAACCATCAAATTCTGCCGAATTTTCGTTGTTTTTTGCCATTTATCTCTTGACTTTTATATGGTTATGTGTTATAATTAACTCATAACCATACAGGAGGTATTTCACATGGCAATTATTTTTCAACACGACAAGCGTTCCGGCATCACTTACGCTTATGATTCCAAATCTTACTACGACAAAACCACTAAAACCTCTCGTGCTAAACGTACACTGATTGGTCGTGTGGATCCCGAGACCGGTGAGATCGTTCCCACGGACGGCCGCAACAAGCGCAAAAAAGACAAAACTCTTCCTGAGGCTGTTGACAAGGACAAACTCATTAACCGGCTCCAAGACGAAAATCGCCAATTAAAACTCCAAGTTTCCGCACTTGAAAAGGAATTGAACCGGCTCAACAAAGCTAACAAATCCTGATCACCGCAGAGTGGCTAATCTCTGAACAGTAACAAAAAAGGGCAAAATAAAAGAACCGACCCTAAGGTCGGTTCTGTCCATTAATCATACTCCTGCGGAGACTTTCTTTCGAATCTCATCTGCTTTTTCCGGAGTGATTGAGCCGTCAGCAAGGAGCTCGGAAATGACATCTTCTGTGTTCTGTGTCATTTTCTGTGTGACTTGCTGCGTGACTTGCTGCGTGACTTGCTGTGTCACTTCCCTTCTGAGTTGAGCATCATGGTTCCTCATGATCGTTTCATCATCGTATAGAGTCATATACATGCGAATCACCTCCGTCTCCTTTTCTTCAAAATAATCTTTCATGATATTCTTTTCTTTACAGATTGCGATGGTATCCGTTATCGCTTTTAGGGACCTTCCGTGCATCCTTCTTTGCTCATCATATTCCTTTGTGAAAGCCACATACTGGCTGATCACGTCGTCCTCATCAGTTCCGTAAAGCATTTTTACCCTGATCTCAAGCGGGCAGTCCTCTCCATCAAAGAAGTCTTCTATGAGAGACAGTTCTTTCGGGCGTTCTTTTCTGTCTCCCGTGTATAGGACAAACATTTCCGGTTTTGGAAGTTCGATCTTTGTGCTTCCATAGAGGTCCATCTCGTTTTCGTTTACATATCTGTGATAAGTATCTGCAAGATAGAATAGTACTCGGATGATGATGTTTGGACTCCATGTAGTCTGTGCTTCGATCAAAATCAGTAGTCGGTCTCCAACGCGGAATCCCAGATCATTGTACAGGTGATTGACCAGGACATTCTCTATCGTTACGTACTTCAGATCATCTACTGTTGTTTCCTGGTCCTCCGGATGGAGTGTCCGGTACAACTTCAACAGGTTTTCCGTCATCCCGAAAAAGTCAGAGAACACACAATCCTTTATGGTGGCTTTAACTACTTTATCCTCTTTTTTCTCATGGGTTTCCTTGGTTCTATTCATAGTTTTGCTCCTTTCATGATAGCATAAAAACAAGAGTTATTCAACTGTTTCCTGGAAATAAAGTGGCTTTAAGAGAGGCTCGCATCCCGGGCGCGAACCCAAATAATGATTAATCGGAATCTTTTAGATTAACTGAAACTACTTAGGCACCCGCCAGCCAAAGAACTTGACCGGTGTGTGAGAATATAGCGGATACTCTTTACATCCATCAGATTGGACGGAACGTATCGGCTACTAAGTGATACTACTATATCATCGATAATGTGTGTTGTCAAGACTTGATCAGCTCCCTGTACTTGAAACATTGCCACCCCCGCAGTCAGGCTCCGTTGAAGACATGTCTGACAGACACTTGCCGAACAAGGTCAGACGAGAGGTACCTGTCGATATGCCCGTTCCCGAGGAACATGTTTGAGCGTCAGTTTCGAAGAGCCGATAGGAGTCACGCGAGATGACGCGTGACGAGTGTCGGGTCGCACGAAACAAGCGAGTTTGACGAGGGCGGGCATGAGGTATCGACAGGTGCGTCGAGTCGACCGGCGTTCGTGCGTCTGGCAGGCATGGCTGTCAACGGAGCCGACTCGTGCGGTGCACCAACGTGTGTCCAATAATCCTGTCAGATCGAAAAAGAACAGCGTCCGGTATCTCCATACCGAACCTGTCCTCTCAATGTCGTATTACACATATTCCCGGAATCCGTCAGCCAAACGCCACGCCGCATCGACCGTTCTCCTTGACCCTGTAGAGCGCATCATCTGCGTTCTTAAACAGCGTCTCGAGTGATATCCCTTCCCTGCCGAACGATACTCCTACGCTTATGGAGATGGCAGGGAGATTGCGGTCATCCGCCTGGAGCTCATTGTTGACTTCTACGATCTTTTTCTCGATCAGAGGCTTCATCGATGGATCTGCATGTACCATGATGACAGCCATCTCATCGCCACCGAACCTGCATATGTAGTCGCGGTTGCGGAAACTGCTGTGGAGGATCTCGGATACTTCTTTTAGGATCCTGTCTCCTATCTCATGACCGTATGTATCGTTTATGCTCTTGAACTCATCCAGATCTATGAGAAGTAAAGCGCATGTCTCTATATCGATGTTCTCTAAGAGGAAATCATATCCGCGTCTGTTGTAAAGGCCCGTGAGCTCATCGTGGGTTGCCTGGAAGTTCAGCTTTTCAAAACTCTTCAAACTCGTATTGTGCATAAGGTTGTATGTCTTTGCCAGGAATCGTACCTCGTAAGCGCCCTTTAGAGGCAGGGTCTTTTCCTTGCGGATGAGCTTCACTGAGTCCTTCAGAGGGAATACGACCAGTTTTAATACGATCCAGACCAGGACGAACATAAAGACGCTCATTACGATCGTGAGCAGATGCTCGGTGAATACCTGTCCTTTGAGTCTCTCCGATATGGCTTCCTGCTCGTTTGAGAGCTCTTCGGATATGTCGCCGAGGCAGTCGTTCATATGCTGCGATATGGTATCCTTGGCCGCATGATACTTCTTGCCGAAGGCCGCCTCTATGGCTGCTTCCTTTTTCTGTGATGAGGTTTTGGCCATGTCCGCTTCGGATAGCTTGACTTCCCTTATCTCATCAGGATAGCCTGTGATGTCTTCGTGATTTGCCTCTACTGTCAGTCTCGCCGCATAGTACTCCAGGGTCTGCAGAGCCACCGACTCTTCCATGGCCGCCTTTAGATTTTTTACGGATGGCAACCCCTCACGGTTTTTCTCCAGCTCGTTTATCGCTCTGTCACGTCTCTTGGTGACGTTTACTTCTTCGAAATAATCATCGAGATATGGTTTTTCGCCGGTCAGGACAAAACTTCTGATCTTGTCAGTCAGATAATCCGATGCGATCTGAAGCTCGTATGCATCCGAACGATACTTGCCGAGCTGTACGGTGAGCTCAGCTGTCTCGTCATTTATCTTGCTCGTCTTCGTCATCGAATAGTATAGTAAACCCGCAGTCACTACCGACAGGATGAGCATGAGGATGCTCAACCTGTATAGGTTGATCCCGCGGTTTCTTATCCTTCTTAACGTGTTACCCATCTCGACTTCCTTTCAGAATCCTTTACTCCAAAATGTTTAATGCATTCGAAAACCCTGTCATCTCAAATACGTCCATAACAGATCCCGGGACGTTTCGCATGTTCAGCTCGCCGTCTTTTTTTCTCATATTGTTGTCCGCAGCGAGGAACACTCTGAGCCCCGCACTCGATACATACTCGATCTTTTCTATGTCCAGTATGATCTTGTCCGCAGACGGTATGATCTTCTCGATCTCCTCCATAAGCTGCGGCGATGTCACGGTGTCCAACCTGCCGTCAACATAAATTATAACCTCTGAACCGTTTACCTCTGTTTTGATGTCCAACATGATCATTCCTCCTTATAATCTTTCTTCGATATCCCAGATGTATTCCTCGCCCCAGCTGTACTGGCTCATGAACTTGCCCGAGTACGCCCGGATCGCATCAGGATCTCCTTTCAGAAACTCATAATAATCACAGTCAACCTCGTCAACCTTTAAGCTGTATTCATTGTTCTCATTTATAAGGACCGACTCGCAGTCAATGTCCTTTAATGTCTTTTTTAAATCCATCAGGAGCACTCGTATGTAGGACTGCTTTGACTCCCTCTCTTCGTCCTCCCACAGGACGTCACAGAGCTCCTTCCTGCTGACACTGTTCCCGTTTCTCGCAGTCAGATACGCCAGTATCTCCCTTGATTTGGATCGTGAGAATCGTAATGGCTCCCCGCCGTACTCCGCGCGAAAATCTCCAAAGCAGGTGAGCTTTAACCGTTTCCGGTCACCTTCTCCTTCCATGGGATAGATCAGATTGTTAAGCTCCTCTCTGATATCATCCGCATCCACCGGCTTCATCAGATATCCGCCGATATGGAGTTTGTATGCGTCAACCGCGTAGTTCGGATATGCGGTAGTCATGACAATGTTTACGTCCGGGCGCATCTTCCTCAGGTTCTCAGCTACCTCGAGGCCGCTCATCCCGGGCATCTCCACATCGAGAAACGCCAAAGAGATGTCATTCTCACTGAACACCTTGAGCGCCTCCGGACCTGATTCCGCCAAAAATATATTGGCATCCGGCAGCACCTTTTTAACTTCTTTTTCCATTCCGGTGCGCATCATCTTCTCATCATCTGCGATCAGTATCTTCATCCGTTACCTCTTCCGGTATGGATATGTGGATCTTTGTCCCTTTGCCGGGCTCACTCTCCACATCCATGTTTCCATGACACATCAGTTTAAGTCGTTCTACGGTATTTCGGAGACCGATATGGATCCCTTCCTGTTGCTCCGTAACATCGAAGCCTACCCCGTCATCTTCGACATCTATATGATGATAGCCGTCCTCAAACCACGAATGTATGCGGACGTGGCCCATCGGAGGATCCTTTTTGCGGATACCGTGTCTGACAGCGTTCTCGACCAGAGTCTGCAGGCAGAATGCCGGCACCCGAAAAGCCATATCCTCGGCTTCCACATCAAAAGATACCTGATTCTCAAAACGAAACGCCTCTATCTCAAGATAACATTTGACGGTCGCGAGCTCCTTGGAGAACTCCACGCACTCTCTTTCATCGAGGACATCGAGGCTTCCTCTCAGATATCCGGACAGATCCTTGATCGCCTTCTTCGACCTGGGGATATCCTCCTCCAGCCCGTAGTAGATACCTGTCAGAGCATTGTAGATAAAGTGCGGTTTTATCTGGTCATACAGAAGTCGTATGTTTTCGTCGGCGATCCATTTTTCACGCTCACGCTCTCTGTCGATCACTTTTGCAGTGTAATCCATCATATGCGCGACGAATGTAAGGATCACGGCAACGCACGTGGATATACTGACCATAGATGCGCCGTATTTGAATACCTGTAGCGCCAGAGAACCCATCGGCAGTATCAAAGCCGACAGAACGGCGAACCGCTCCATACTCGTCAGATCCTTGAAGAAGTTGAGTATGAGCGTCAGTATAAGGAGCACTCCCATGATATAGAGAAAGCTGATCACCCAGTTCCCGGGCAAACGGAAATATCTGTTGTGCTCATCAAAATCATATAAAAACGGAACGTTAGTGTATAATTTTTATGGGTTTTAGAAAAAAATAAAGGGAAGGAGGAATTTCCCCCTTCCCAAAAGTACAGTTATCCTTTATTATGTTATTGGGAAAACTATAGACAAAGGAGGACTGTACCCATGGCTAATATTATAGCTGAAAAACTGATATCGTTCAAGACCCTGGAGCAGAGAATTTTTCAATACGTTTGTATGTTGGCGGTGGAGATCACCAGGATCCTTCTGGAGGAGTATGACAAGGATTTGATGAAAAACCGGGACAAGAAGCGTTACAAGGCAAAAGACAGCCATAAAACAACCATAAAGACGGTTTACGGCTCGGTCACGTACAGCCGGCGCTACTACGAGGTGTTGGACGAAGCCGGTCACAGGGAGAGATATACAAGCCTTCTGGATGACGCGATGCAGATGGATAAGATTGGCCTTATGTCATCCAATCTAGCGGAGAAAATCGCCATGATTGTTACGGAAAGCCCCTACCGTGTTGCGGCAGAAACGATCAACAGTACATGTGGACAGAGCATCAGCCACGGGGGCGTCTGGCATTTCATCCAAAAGCTTGGAGAACGAATCTGTAAGGAGGAAGAGTCATCAGTAAGCCGTGCTGATGCAGATGAAACTAAGGGAGAAAAGGTCGTTCCAGTTTTATTTGAGGAAATGGATGGCATCATGATAAAGATGCAAAAGAACCGTAAGAAAGCGGCATCCAAGGAAATGAAAGTAGCTACTACCTACGAAGGATGGGACGAGGAACTTGAGAAGGAAAAACGCAGTACCCTCGTTAATAAACGTACCATCGCCGGGATGGAAAACGGCGAGGAGTTCCACAAGAAGAGAGAAGCACAGATACGCGAGGTATATGCAGCGGATGAGATCAAGCAACGCATCGTAAACGGCGATGGCGGAAGCTGGATTAATGAACCAAATGATCCGGATGCTATCATTCAACTGGATAGATTTCATATCTACAAGGCGATAAAAAAGTACATAGGCGATAAAAGGATGATCTCAGAGATTGAGGATTTGTTCCATCAGGAAAAATATGATGAGATGCTTGAGTCCATCGTAGTATACGCCGACAGTGTAGTGACCAACGATGAGGGTGATAAAAGAAGCAGGGAAGCCATGAAACTCTATAAATACCTGTTTGATAACAGAAATGCACTCAAGCCGTATCAGTCATACGAAAATAGGATTCCGGAACCGCCGGATGGAATAATATACAAGAACATGGGAGTGCAGGAAAACCAGAACTGCACGCTGATAACGATGCGCATGAAACACCGTCGGATGAGATGGTCAGAAAACGGTGCCAATAACATGGCCAAGGTTCTGTATCGAAAGGAAAACAGAGAACTGGGAGAGACCATTGATCGATACATGGACGGACTGATCTTTTTGGAACACACCTCGAAGGTGCTGGATGTTTTGAGTGCCGGAAGAGCGCCCAAAAGGGATGGCAAAGGGAATCCGTATGTTGATGTGATCAATTATAAGATGCCGATCCTGGAAGCGATGCAAACCGCATCCAGGCGTGCGTTCAGAAGGGCATTTGGATGATGCCCGGGAGATGTTGCAGACATGAACGGCAGACACTTGCCGAACAAGGTCAGACGAGAGGTGCCTGTCGATAGGTCCGTTCCCGAGGAACACTGTTTGAGCGTCGGCTGCGAAGAGCCGATAGGAGTCACGCGAGATGACGCGTGACGAGTGTCGGGTCGCACGCAGCAAGCGAGTTTGACGAGGGCGGACCTGAGGGATCGACAGGTGCATCAAGTCGACCGGCGTTCGTGCGTCTGACGGTCATGGATGGCAACAAGACCGGGCACTACAAATCCCGTTACTAATCCACCCTGCGAGAATGGCATAAAAAAGGAGCTGGAGAAAAAACCCATAAACACTTGACACAATCAAACGGAACGAACAGATTGATCATCACCATCAGGACACCGATGATTCCGATGACGTACTCGATCATCTTCCAGTTTTTGATGGAAACACCTACGCGCTCCTCAATAAGGCCCGCAAAATAAGAAACTCCCGAGACGATCACCAGATATCCCATCGCAAACACAAGGAGATTTGCGATTCTGACAATAAAAAATGCCACTGTCCCCTCTTGTCCGCGAAATCCTATGGCAAACACGTCCGAGAGAAGCAGCAGCCCGTCTGCTATGAGAAATCGGATCAGCCCATCTGCCTTTTTTCTATCAGCCCATCTGGTCTGCGAGATCACTATGATAGCTACAAGGCAGAAAAATGCTCCCCAACCTTCGATGACCAGCTGTATTATCCTAGAGAGCTCCGGCTCGTTTCCGATCCCGTTCATCTGTAACTCCTTCCGCTGCCTACTTTCTGTCCTTCATAGCACGCGCTTTCCTTGCCTTGACGACAAAGAACGCGATCAACGGGATATAGGTAGAGATCGGCAGAACGAATCCCCAGTATTTATACTCCTCAGACTGCACGAGCGTATTGAAGATAGAGTGATATGTGATCGCCAGCGTGAGAAGAGCGAATGTTCCACACACAAACAGCTTCTGCCTGGTCCTGATAAACGAGATACCGTATCCGACAAAGGATGTACAAATACCGTGCATCAATCCGGATGCAAATCCTCTGATGACCGCCCAGAAGATGCTGACCGTAGCGATGTTCTGAGTCAGGATGATCATGTTCTCCAAAACCGCAAAACCTACGCCCACGGCGAACGCCAATGGTATCAGTTTGTCCTTTTCGGAGTCAAACAAAAATGCATAGTACAGGATCGGGAGACCCTTTATGATCTCCTCAGTGACCGGTGTCAGGTTCGTAGTGATGTAGTACATGTCAAAGTCCACATGACTACGGATAAACCCGTTGACACCTGCCGCAAACAGGCATGCAAAAATACCGATCATCATGAATCCGACCAAAAGTCTCGACCGTCCCGTCAAAAGCGGAAACATCAAAAGCATCGGGACCATAATGCATATAAACAGAATGTAGATCATATTGTTGTCCATTTTGTCGCCTCTTTCTTTAAGACCGGTATAAGCATAACACACCATACTGCCATGGCGATGCCTGCAGCCAGATACAGCACGTCGTAGCCATTCATATCAGCTATTATAAGCACCGCGGTGGAAACACAGAGTAGCAGTGCCAAAGCATTATACCCTCTGATCGCCCGGACTACACCATAGTCCACGTCCGGGAATATCAGATGTTTGAAGTGATACCTCGATGCCAAGGCGATAACCAGAACCGCAATGGAATAAGGGACCAATTTAGAACCGGGATTACGTAATACACAACAGATCACGAATCCGACGATGATGGCTATCGGTGCCAACCAACTGATCAGTCGCACATTCAGATACTCGATACTGCCATCATCAGCTAAGCCGTCGATCATTCCGAAATTTGCACTGAACAGGAACAAAAAGCAACCCAAAAGTCCCAGCATACCTACATGGAACACATCAGGCTCAGTTCCCTTTACGAGATTTTGTAAAAGAATATACCCCCTACTTATCGTCATACATGCCATAGCCAGAACTACCATCTTGAGATAGAGCGGATTTCTCCTGAGAAGAATAGTAAATGTCCCGTAGAGAAAACCAAGAAGGCTGGCTGTAATTATAATCAGATTGGTGATCACATCAAGTGTCATTGGATGAATCCTCCGTTTCTCCGTGGAAAAAATGCAAATATCCGTTTACAAGTATACTATAAAGCACAAAAAAACGCAACACCTAAATGTCGCGTTTTTCCGTATGTTCATATTATGGGGTTTATCACCCCTTCATCTGTCCCTTTTTCTTCATATGAACGTAAATGAAACTTGCTACCGCACCGGCCAGAATCACGCTGATCATAAAGATCATCATCTTGGCTCCGGCATCTGTAAATACGCTTGCCAAGATGCTCTCATTGACCCCTGCCTTTACATTTTTCTTCTCAATCGAGGTTCTCGTATCGGAAAAAAAGCACTCTTCAAACTCGTACTGCGTTATGTTCTTTATGGCATTGTAGGATTCGTTCGATCTGACACCAACATGCGATCCTTCCATCAGCCCTCCGGAGTACAGATAAGCGCTCGATACTTTTCCTTTCTGCAGGAACAGGTCATCGGCACGATTTTTCTTTCCTTTGTTATCATACACCTTCATGACACCCTGGATGCTGATATCGTGCATGGAATCGACATATATCCCGCCTCCGCCGTATCCATCTGCAGAGTTCTTATGGATATCACACTCGATCACATATACGTCATCATCATTGATATAGATGGCGCCTGCAGCATCATCTGCTTTGTTGTTTACGAAGGTACACTCGCGGATCACCGCACCGTCCTCGTCATTGATGTATACAGCCCCACCGTCATCGTCGGCAGAATTCCCGTCAAAAGTTGTATTCTTCACTCTGAGGTTACCCCGGTCGACATAGATCGCGCCGCCGTCATCATCGGCGAAGTTCCTGATAAACTGACTATCCTCTATCGTGATATAGGTATTTCCCTCATTTGAGAATATAGCGCCTCCATAATCCTCTGCTTTGTTTTCGCGAAACACGCAGTTCCTGATACGGATCTTGCCACCTTCCGCATATATGGCACCTCCGTTGGTGTTTAAGTACGCATCTCTGGTCTTGTTTTTGAAAACATGGACGCCATCCAGAAAAAGCCTTGCACTGCCTCCCTCAGTCTTGAACGCGCCGCCGTGATCATTGGTCTGGTTGCAGCAGATATTGCCGCCCTCCATCCTGACATAGCCTCCACTCTTGATGTGGATGCAGCCGGCTCCGTCCTCACTGGCACCTCCCATGATCGCTCCACCCGTGGTTTCCACACCGTCTATCGTTTTTTTCACGGTCGGATTGGAGTCGATTATACGAAGATATGCGTTGCCACTGACATTGATCACTTCGCCGTCATCATTCTGGTTGTTTCCGCGTTTACGGTCAAGGTTAAAGCCGTTTAAGTCTATGGTGATCTGCTTACCGTCCTTTACATTCAGATGTCCTCCGGAGAATCCGTCCACCTCTTTTTTGGAATCATCCAGTCCCTCCACATGTTTGCGCTGCAGATCGGATCCAAGGTTATACTTTCCGATGGAATACTTTGATCCACGGGCCTTGAACGTCGTTTTGGACTTGGATGCTTCCCAGTTCGCGAGAAGCTTGATGGTCGTCATCTCCGTCGAATTAGACGAGTAAACTACATAACACCAGCCCTCACTGAAGGAGTTATAATACTTTTTCTCACCCCAGCGGTTCGTGACCTCACAGCAGGCCGCCAGACTGACCGTACCGGATATGATCAAACCCAGTCCCAGCGCTGCCACGCTCACAAGACATCCCCGAAGGATTTTATCTGCGGCTTTATTATTGAAAAATAACCCCATATTGCCCTCCTTACCAAGCGTACTCGCTTTTTGAAAATGTCTCATCAGCTGAAGATCTTTGCATCCATCCTTACCGTCTTTCGACCGGTGTCGGTGATATCAAAGAGTGCCTCACTTTTTACCGTGTTATCCAGTCTGTGAACGAACAGCCACAGCCTGATATCCTGCATCTTGTCACCCGAAACTGTCGTCGCTCCTCTGTTCAGATTGGCTTTTTCACCCGTATCCGTCATTATATACTCATATCGTTTTTGACCGGCTCCTTCGGGTATCGAGTCTCCTTTGGACATAACGAGCGATTCGAGCGGCGAGTTCGCCTTGTCCGTCTTATCGAATGAGTAATACATATATAGCTCTTCCCCATCCGTACCGTCATTCAATGATATATCCGATACCGGATAGTACTCGCCCCCATTCTTTTCGAAACCGTCCTCCGAATATGGTTTTCCATGTGTGATCAGGATATCATGTACTCCATAGGAAGGATCTCCGCCTGACCAGGTGCTCTCGGCATTGTATCCTATGCAGACATACTTTCTCGTTTTCGTTTTGGTAGGCTCCATGGAATCCGATCCGAACTCAAGTCCCTTGCTGTCACCAACAACGGATGTGCCTACCCCCATGTTTGTATCAAAGCTGTATACGTAGGATGCACCTTTTTTTATGGCCTCATTCACGGCTTCTTCTTTGCTGTTGCCATGTCCCAGGATGATATCCGTAATAAATGTATCACTGTTGTCCACAAACAAATGACCGGAAAGCTTATTCTGATAGAGCGGCTTCAGGTTTACAGCCTGGTTCCTGACCTCTGCTTTCTTTCTGATCTTCTCAAAGTCTTCCAGATCATCATCCAAATCAATGGCATCGAGCTTCTGCTGGAGATCGGATGGATCCGTTCTGTCTGTCTGAAGCAGTACCGCCGAACCTCCGAGTGACAGATCTTCGTCAAATGAGATGTCCGTGATAGGCAGTCCCGGCATGGCGTTGTCGGATTTTGTCGTATAGTAGCAGCAATCTCCCACGGCATCTCCTGCCTTCGTGTATTTCACACCGCCTATAGTGATCTTTGATGGTGGAGTGCCCTTCCCAAACTTGTATCTGATGATACCGGTCAGTGCTTCATCCGGATCGTCGGTACGGCTCACTCCTACATATGAATTGTGTCTGGCCGCATCCGGGATAGTTATTTGCGGATCACGTGTCACATCCATCGTTGAGGAATGACTTCTGCTCTTCCAATATATCGTGAAATCATCATACAGGATGCTAGTCTTGTTGGTATATTTTTTCTTTTTCTTTGCCGTGTCATAATCACACCCATCAAGAAGGTTATACCACGCATATTCAGGCTTTACAGCTATATTGGTCGATATGACTTCTCCGTCGCTTGCCGCACCTGCCGCGAGCATCGTCGCATCATCTGCTCCCTTGATAGCCATCCATTTGTCCATTTTTTCCAGACCGCTCTGAAGCTTGAAGCTTGATACGTAGATCCCTGATATGTATTTTTTCTTTACTTCCTCGGGTCTGTTGATATAAAAATACACACCGTCCTGATCACACGACAAATCATAGTTTATACCCGAAGCCTTGTTAGTCATATACGATATCGGACGCATACCGGAAGGAGCAGATGACTGCTTGGTGACCAGTATATCCGAGGGCTTCAGCGCCGGATGATCGGCATCGGCTGCAAGAATGTAGAGTTCCCTCTCCGCATAGTAACCGTAAGCTATGAAGTCCTGCCAGCTTTCCGCATCCTCTCCGTTCCATTCATAACCGTTTTTCGCATTTCTTCTGTCTGCTGCAAACAACAGATCGTCACTGGCACCGCAATAGGCTTTTCCGGAATTGATCCCTCGTCCGAAAACATTAACATCCATACCGATCCACGTTCCCTCAGGTGAGCCTGCACTGTACTGAAGAGTCTTGGAATAGGTCGTTCCCTTGTAGTATCGTATATCTCCTATGGCCCTAAACGGATTAATGGTCGTAGCGTAGCCCAAATAACACGAGATCGTTGACTTCCTGTCCTCTTCCTTTTCCTTGTTCTTGTAATACTTATTAAGCAGATCTACCTCAAAAACCTTATATCCCATTTTTTCCGCACGTTCTTTGAGTTTTTCCCTTCTGTTCTTACCTCCGATCGCGAACGCCTGAACTCCCGCCACATACTCTTCATCGGAAGTCACATAGGTAACTCCCTTTTTCTCCTCTACCTCAGTACCTGACCTTATATAGGACACCGCAGGCTGGTAGTATACGTATCTTCTTTTGCTGTCACTGTCCTTTTTGTATCTGGTATTGAAGTTAAACGCAGCTCCTCCGCATCCGGAGATGATCGGCTCATATCCCACAGGAGCTTTGTCCAATGAATCTACTATCATAAAATCTGCAAGTATCGGTGCGCCCGAATACGACATGACCGTCGAACTCTCTTCCTCCTCAACTAAAGCAGCCCCGCCTGACACCGCATCTTCCTTTTTTTCCTTATCAGATTTTCCGGAAACAACTGTCTCACCCTTGTTGACCGCAGTCTGATACAGAGTTATACAGTGACCGTCCTTATCCGGTACAGATGTTCCTGTCGATGCGTATCCGATGTCGTTTCTTCGGTAGCCTCCTCCCATGGAGTTTCCGGTATTTACCGGATCTACACGCAGGTCTCTGATCGCGTCATCTATATTCTCTGTCGTTGCGTATCCGATATAGGTGTAGCATCCCTGATCCGGAGTCAGATTCTGATCGAGGAAATTGTACTTTCCGGCTTTGAGCTTGATCGCAGCCTTTGCGTCCTTTTCCTCATCCTCACTTATCAGAATCACATCCGATACATACTTGCCATCTACCTTGAATGAGACCGCTTCGGGATCCAATATCGAGTTTTCCGTACGATAATAAAGATAGATTCCTCCGTCATGATCGCTGTATTGATTCGAATTAAGGTTTACCGCATTCTCATTACCAAAGGATGAGTATGCCTGGTAACCGCTGATATTCGGACGATACTCTCCCTTCTTTACGAGAAAGATATCATTGATATTCTCACCACAGATAGGGCTCCCCGCATTCGGATCCTTTGTGATATAAAGTGCATTCCATTTCTTACCCTGTTTTGCATTGAAATCACTTATAAGGGATTTGTTATATCGTCTCTTATCTATTATTGTCGAAGAACTATCGCCGTATTCGACCGGCTTGTATTCCGGAATAACGAGTTTATCTTTGTTTGCATCCACGTTAAAAACAGGTCTGTATAGAAGGTATTGGGATTCTTTTTTTCCGTTTGCCTTCTTTATCTTCTCAACGCTGTACATATATCCCGGAACTTCTGACCAGTCCGGGTTATAATAATCGGCGAGTTCATCGAGCTTGTTAGCCACATACCACACTAACATTACCACAGCAAACAAAATGAATGTCGCCATTCCACTCAGGATCTTCGTTGGCATCGCAAGGTACGAGAATGATCTCCCCACGACCGTCTTAAACATCCATTTGAGTCCCATCTTGACCATCGCCCAGCTTACGGCTTTACCGAGGAAATGTGCAGCCATCGCAAATATGAGAACTCTGTTTCCCCAGGTGAATACTTCATCCCAGACTTCCATATTTTTTTCGTACTGTGTTATCTTGTGATACTCTTCTCTGGCTGATGCTGCACGGATCGCCTCAGATGTCATGGCAACCCTGGCGCGGTACAGAGAATCATTCTCTCCCGGATATATAGGTATCCTTCCGTCTGCCGTCTCCTTCAACCCCGTTTCTTTTATCTTTTTCTGCACTTCCGCCATGAGCTGATCTCCGTCAGAGAGTGCATCCGAAGAAACCTCGAGGTAGTTCGCCGCATCAATAAGTCCCGTATAAGGGAACATGACCAGCTGCCCCGGAGACAATGCCATAACGAGAGGATAAGCCTTTCGTATATCCTCTTTTGATTTGAGCGAAGAAGTCCCCAAACGGTACAGATATGTTCCTACACCCGTTCCGTCTGACAACGTATATTTGTTAAGTCTGTTGTAAGCCTGGACGTTCAGTGCATCCTCGGTATGGTTTTCGATAAAGGAATCATTAAGCGAGTTCCCGGCCTCCTGATATGCCTTGATCGACGGCTCCAACATATTGGAAAAATCCTTAAGGGAATCACGGATGTCCTTAACACTATCCTTATAAAGAGAGTCAAGTGTCACATATTCGCTCTTCATCATGGAACCGACCTTTTCCGAAGCAGCTACTATACGCTCGGCAAAGTTTCCGTCAAGTCCCGATACCTTTGTCCCTGACACACCCATCGTGAGATAAGAAAAGATATTCACGATGACCACGGTACTGGATCTTTTCAAAAGCTGAGAGATCTTTCCCGCATCCGATTCAAATATCGCATCCCCGAGTCCTTTGTTATCCATATAAGGAACATAGAACAGATTAAGACCTTCTCTTACCTTTTCTGCATAGGCATCTCCGTCCTCTATGTTCTTTTTGGTCTCAGCTACTGCTGTCACGATATCCTCAGCAAGCATGTTCATACCTGTATTCATGTTCGCTTCTATCTCATCATAATCAAAACTCTGATATCCGGTATCCATCTCACACATCTTCATCGAAGTGATGGCATCGTTACGATCCTTTGTTGTTTTGTATCCCATGTATACATAGGCACCATCACCCTCATCAGACCAAAAATCCTCCCATGCATTCTTTGATGTACCACTGTTCAGGTCTGAGTCGAGGAGCGTATAACCCGCTTTTTTGCAGGCTTGCTTTGCCTTATCCTTGCTCTGCGCATGGAACAGTCTTACATCACTGACATAGTCAAGGTTCTCCGGGAGCTTTTTCTCGGTCTCCTCAGCTTCATCGTCTTCGGTAGTTTCATCGGAAACACTTCCCGGTGCATCATTATCGCTTTTATCACCTGACTCCGTAGAGCTTCCTGCAGCCTTTGCCGTCCCGCCGCTGTTCACGTAGTCTCCCGCAGGCATATCAAAGCATAAGACGAGAGCAAGCGCTATTGCGATCCAACGGATTCTCTTTTTGTTGAAAAATATCCTCATACGCGTCACCTCATGTACTATGTAATACTGTATAAAACATGCTTTTTCACCGGTACGCACCCATTGTATCACAGGCGCCGTTACAAAAGAGTTACAACTCTCGTGTAACGTTTCTGTGATGATCAATTATATGTGATACATAACATAGTCAGATCGTCAAACTGAGGAGCATCACCTACAAAGGCTTCTACCTGTTCCTTTACAACGGTGATGATCCTCTCCGGTCCGGCTTCAGTTTCTCGGTTTAGAGCCTCGATCATACCATCGGTCTCAAACATTTTCATCTCGGCATTGGTTGCCTCAGGAACACCATCCGTGTACAGAAACAGCGTATCTCCGTGATCAAGTTGGAAAGTCTGATCCGTGTGTTTGATCGAAGGTCTCCCACCCAGAACGAATCCATGCTTATCCTTTATAAGTTCAAACCTGCCACCCTTGTGACGGATCACAGGGAACTCATGACCGGCATTTGCCTCGATGAGTTCGCCGGTTGAGAGCGTGATCACCCCAAGGAATGCAGTCACAAACAGATACTCGGCATTTTTATCACAGAGCTGGTCGTTGACATCCATCAGGATCTCTGCCGGTGTTCCTCCCTTCATAGCCCTATCGCGAATGGAAATCATGGCACGTACCATAAACATGGCTGAAGGTACTCCTTTACCGGACACATCTGCCACCACGAGCGCCAGATGGTCGTCATCGATCAAAAAGATATCATAAAAATCACCGCCAACCTCTTTGGCCGGTGTCATGGACGCATAAACCTCAAACTCATTCCGCTCCGGATAAAGCGGGAATTTGTTAGGCAGCATAGCTGCCTGGATCTTGGTCGCTATGGATAACTCTGTTCCTATTCTCTCCTTCTCTGCCTGAATCCGCATGATCTCCTGAATATAGTTCCTTGTCTGCTCAGACATATTGCTGAAGGCGTTTGCCAGAACCTCGATCTCATCTCCTGTTTTGTAGATATCCTCAACCTCAAACTCCAGATTGTCGCCTGTTATCGTCTCAACCTTTTTTGTCATGGCGTCGATGGGCTTGATTATCTTGCGTGCAAAGTATACAGAAGTGATGATCGCATTCAGGAGCAGGAAAATAAGGACAACCAGGGTTATCTGTGACGAACGTTTGAAATTATCTTCAAATTTTTCTTTTGTATCCTGCGCTACATCATCAACCTTTTGTAACAATTCATCAGTTGTTTTGGTCAGTTCCTCCTCGGGAATAAACATCATCAGAGTCCAGCCGACGGTCTCTACCGGCGCATAGCCTACGTAATAGTTGATATCGTTCATCTTTATTGCCTGGAATCCCGTCTCCCCGAACATGGCAGTACGGACAAGCTTTTTGAGCTCACTGTTACCCGTCTCAAATGCCGAGATCGACATCTCCTTATCCATAGCCAGATCACCTTCCTTTATCGGGGAATAGATGATCTGTCCCTGATCATTCACCAGTACGGAGAACCCTGTTTCTCCGGCCTTCGCCTCAGCCAACATCTGCTGGAGCACATCCAGCTTCATCGAGCCTTCAAGCACACAGACCAGTTCTCCATTTGTGTAGATCGGGGTACCGAATACGACCTCAGTCAGATTGTAAAAATAACTGTGGATAGCCGGAGAGAAATATTGCTTCTGACTCTCTACGGCTCCCTTATACCACGGACGTTCTCTAGGGTCATAATCCTTTATGCTCCCATCCTCCTCGAACTTCTGATCGGACATGGAGTCCACCACCAGAGAGACGCCGCTGGGAAGCGCCGCTATACAGTCCATCGTGTACCGGTTGTTCCCTTCGACGATCTCCTTCATCATCGGTTCGAGATTGGCTATCTTCCTGAGTATCCTAAGTGAATCCGGATCCGCTCCCTTCTTTGTGTCCGCCATCATCAGCTGAGCAGACATCTTGCCGCCGTTCTTCTTGTCAGGCGGAGCCAACTCCTTTTCGACAAACTGGTCCGGATGATCAAAAACAGTCTGGATCTGCTGCGCCAACACATTGAAATCGTGTCGCAGAGTCCAGAACTCTCCGTCAATATTTTTCGCATTCGCTATCGCACTTGACGACAACATCTTTTCCGTCTGTGCCATCAATGTCTCCTGCGATTCGGATTTTATCACCTTGGCCTGTCTCTCACCGTTCTCTTCGGTCATCAGAGACAGCGACCGTAACTGAAAAATTCCGATCACCGCAAAAGCGGTGATCGCAACTACTACCAAAACGAAACAGAGGTTAAATATCTTGCTGCCGAGCCCTCCGAAAACCATTCTTCCGATTTTTTTCATATATCATCCTCATTTCGATCTATTGACCGTTCTCAGTTTATATCCAAGACTCGCTATAACTCCGACAAGTATCACTCCTATCATACCACATATCACCAGCTGGCTGATACCCATTCCGAATACGCTGGCGGTGCTCTCTGCGCTGTCAGGAGACTCCTTGGCTTCGTCGTATGAAAGCGTCACTTCAAACGGATCAGCATCTGTCTCTCCCGGCCTGGTAACATAGCCGATGCAATTGGTGAACTGCGCGCCTTTTTTGTCACTGCCGTATATATTGGAGATCCAGAGTGTCTCATCACTTTCGGCTGCCGACATATACCCGCTCTCTTCATACAGATATTTGGATGCTGTCTGACTTCCGCCTCTCAAAAAGTATCCGGATATCCAGTCCTTCGTCGATATCTCCGTATATATCCGATAAGCCTTTGCTAAGCCCGGACTATTCTTTTTGGTTTTATCTTTTTCCTTTTCCTTGGCTTCTTCCTCTTCTTCTTTTTCTTCTTCCTCCGCTCCGTCCTGATCATCTCCATCCGGAGCTTCCTCCTGCTCACCCTCATCCTTGGATCCATCATCGGATTCCGGTGAGGCATCGTCAGGTTTTGCGTCGTGATCAGTCTCATCCTTTGGTTCTGGTTCATCGCCTTCGTTGTCAGAGGCTGATTCATCACCTGCCTGATCTGGCTCAGTCATAGTATCAGGCTCCAACTCGGCCACTTTTTCAACCGGCTCATCTGCACCCGAGGGGATTCTTACATTCAATCCCACCATACAGAGTCTACCGAGTGCACGGCTACCTGATGTAACGGCCGATACCGTTTCAGGTTCAGCTTCATCATCGTCAGGACTGCCATCTGACTCATCAGACTCATCTGAGGCCTCCTGCTTTTCCTGCTCATCGCTCTCGGTAGCTTCATCGCCATCCGTAGCTTCGTCAGTCTCGGTAGCCTCCTCAGTCTCCTCAGCTTCTTCTTCTTTACTTAGGCTTTCCAGCCCGAAATCCCCGGGATCGTATCCACAGGCAACCAGATCTATGATCGGTTCGCCCACTCGTTCATCTGTCGTCATATAGAAGGTATATTTGATGTCTGACTTGACCTCACCGCCTTCTACCGGTGCATATGATATGCCATGAAGCTCAATCTCACCTTCGTTTGCCCCCGCGCGGATCATATCTTCATCAGCATCCTCGGTTTCCGCTTCTTCGGCACCGGCTTCCGTTGTGTCCCCCTCTTCTTCCGTTCCGTCTCCTGCTTCTTCAGGGTTCTCAGCCTTTTCGATCTGCTTCTGTATGGCCTCTTCATCTCCACCGATAGCGATCAGGGCACGCAGAGCTTTTTGCACATCATCAGTTCGGGTATAGCCGACAAATACGCTGTTTTCATCCCCAATATCATAATTGATATAGTAGGTACAACCCTTTCCTGCCAGCTCCTCGATCGCAGCTTCCTCGCTGCCGGCTGTAGCCACTACCACGCTCTCCACATAGGGCTTATAGAGATTTCCCTTGTACATCCTTAAGTACAGCTCAGATCCTCCGATACCTTCGTCGAAATCCGCCACTTTATCTTTGTCGGAGGTGACCACCTCAGAGCCGTCAGAGGCTAATACCGGTGAGTCATCCGAAAACGCGTCTGACTTTTTTACGAAGAAACTCAGTCCCCTGAGCGCATCTCCGGTTTCCGAGTCGTAGCTCGCATAAAGATAGCTACCCGATCCGCCCGCTCCCGTGTTCAGGCTGACATCACTGACCTTCTGATAGCTGTGACCGTCTATCTCGATGGTACCGCTTCCGCTCGATGATACCACAAGGTCGCGGATCGCGCCACCCTCTCCGCCTGTCCTATATCCGAGGTAGAGATTCGATGAGCCCGACGCCGGGTTCAACGGCTGCTCGATAACATTGTAACCGGATTCCTCCAGTGACAATGTGCTCAGATCTCCCTCCATCAAAGTGATCTCCGTTATATAGTCTCCGCCCTCCGCTCGAGCGGTCAAAAGCCCTATGGGAAGCATCCAGAAGACCATATTCAGTATAAGGAAAAATGCCCCGGCTCGAACAAATATCTTTCTTCTCATAGACTATCCCTCTCTTTTTTGTTTCCCGGTCTGATCCGCATGGAAACCATCCCGATCAGAACACCGATTATCATCGTAAAGCCTGCTATCATCAGAGCTGATTCTCCGAATACGCTTCCCGTGCTCTGAAGATTTTTATTCTCCATTGCTTCGGACGGATCAGTCGTTGTCCTGTATCCCATATAAACGAAAGGAGATGCCAGCTCGGGTTTTTCATCCGCTATGTTTCTCATGACAGGTATATATCCGGCTTTTTTGATCCGGTCGATCGCATCCTTCTCAGTTGTTCCTGCCGCGATCATGACCTCCGAGATATATACACCGCTGCCAGCTTCCGTAGATGAAGGTGAGTCCGCTGCTCTTGATGCACTGCCTGCCCCCCGGAAACTCACGGCGAAGCCTGTCAATGAAAACAAAAGAATAGTGATCAGAATAATCCATTTTCTTCCATGTTTCATAGGTGCAACACCTCCCGTTTCTCAAATATCGTTATATATCTTTTTACTTCTTGTTTGTCTTTCTTCTGCGGGCATAGATCACTCCTCCTGCTCCCGCTATTATCGCAATCAGTAACAGTCCAATCAAATACATGCTCGAAGGATATCCGAATACCGATGCCTCCGTATTTGTTGCTCCTCCGGAGACAGCATCAGAAGTATCCGTATCTTCTTCCGTCTCCTCTGTTATCTCCTGTTCTTCCCCGGCATCGGCAGCTTCCGTTCCCTGTTTAAAGAACATATAAGCTGAGTGTTTATCACCATCCAAAAGCTCACAGCCGTCTGTGTAGCAGAACCTGGTAACCGGGTTATAATCTACATCACTATGACCCGATGAGCTGAAGGTCCGAAGAGTATTCGCCAGTACGGGATCTCCTGCGTTTTCATCCGATGTTGTATAGACCGCCAGCCATTCATCCCGTTTCCAGTTGTGCAGGTCCGCTTTCTTTCCGCCCGCAGTTTTGGCTACTGAATAGGTCATATATACGATCTCGTTTCCTTCATAAGTTCTGGAAACCATGTTTTCGGGGATCTCGGTATACTCTACACCCGGCTTATCTTTCACGGCCATATAAAGCTCATATCCGACAAATCCGAATGCAACCACAGCACCAAGAAGGTATGCTATTCTGGCTCCCGCCCTGCTAAAATTTATTTTCTTTACTTCTACCGGTTCATACTGCTTATTATAAGCGTCTATCTTATTGGACAGCTGTATCTCTTTGCTTTTTATATACTTAGCCTTTGCCTTACTTGAAAGATTGTTGACCTTGTTAAAGTTTCCGTTCTGTCTTAACTCCGGTTCCAGCTTTCTCAACATCTCTTCCGCTTCCGGTCCTTCCATATATTTGGCATTTACGGTAAAGTCCTTTATCAATTTCTTGTCCTGGATGTACTTAAGCTTTAATACGCTGTCAAAGTTTTTGATCCTTAATAATTCCTTATTCATGCCGTGAAGCAGCGCTTCTGAGTTGAGGACCGGAGTTTTTGCAGGTAAAGTCTCAACCTTTACAAGACCATCAAGTCCTCTCATCAGACAAAATATACCCGTACTCACGGCAAGGATCGAAAGCACGAACTCCCACGGGACATCTTTGACCGTCAGAGACTCGTTGTCATCTTCTGTTTTCATTCTTTTGAGAGCATCCTCGGTCAGAGCTGTATCACCATTAAATACATCCCTGTCAACTCCTTCGTATACCGACGTGACCCCCTGTCCCATCTCTTCTATGCTTTCTTCTGTTTGCTCATCCATCTCTGAATACTCGGATATCACGCTCTGAAAAACGCTTAATAATCCTATATCTTCAAGAATGCTTTTCTGTCCGGATGAGAGAACATATGCAAAAGTATAGAGGTCGCTTCTTTTTAAGTCTTCTCTCATGAAGAAATCATAGAGCGACTGACCTGTGCCGTAAGGTGTATTTTTCAGGATATGCATAACAGAACCCATAACAGTCTGCTCGGCCACGTCTAACATATCTGTTGTATTATCCAGTGCTTCTGAGAATGAATCTCCCATCTCATCAACACTCATATCGATGTTGTAATCTTCACCGGTATCACTGTCACAGACATCCGATATGATCTCTGCTGTTTTGTCAGCATCACCGTTTTCTATCGCCTTACACATCTCGGTATCTGCGAACTCGCTGAAGGTCTTTCTGATATCCGGTAACTCTTTCATCAGGACATCCACATCCGTGCCAAAATCATTTTCCAACTGTTTGTTGATAGCGGAGGTTGTTTTTAATCTTGGATATGCAACCTTGTACTGATCGATCAGACCGTTCGGTCCCAACTCTCCCATACGGGTATGCCAGGCGCCCTTTTTCCCAACCTTGGTGTCGGCTCCCTGTATGATGATCCTCTCGATAGCATTGATTATGGCATCGTTTCCCTGTACAAACACTTTTTCAAGTTCTTTTCTTGCATTATTATCTGAGTTGTTTCGGGCTAAAGCACGACCTTTATCCAAAAGGAAATCTCCCAGAAAAGTATCGCTGTCGTCCTCATAGTAATAATTCAAAAACTTGTTGACAAGGATAGCTGCATCCAGATTCGCATCATAGTTTTTTGCGTATTCCGTAAGAGCCGGGATGATGATATCCAGCTGACTCGAGATAGCGTCTTTTTTATTCTTCAGGATCTCCTCATATTCAGAGACGGAGTACCCCCCACTCATCAACTCCACTTTGATATCGCGGATAGCTTGTTCCGGATCGTCTGTAGTGGTGTAGCCGATCCATGATGAACCACTCTTTCCTTCGTTGAAATCCTGATCAAGGATCACAAAGTCATCTCCCAATTCCTTCTGAGCATCTTCTTTGCTCGAAGCATAGCTGATGGTTATATCCTTAACATATTTGCCACCGGCAGCTGCAGCCTTTACTACCTTTCCGCCGGATACGGCCATCAGTGTGACTGCTGCTATAAGGGTCATGGATATTATCTTTTTCGTGATTGTGTTCATGACGACACCTCCTCGCAATGATATTCTTTAGTATCTTGTGCCTATCATATCACAACTAGCGTTACAAAAAGGTTACAAAACAAAAAAAACCCGAAACCACGTGGGTTTCGGGCCGTAAGATCACTATTATTTTAACAACTCGTCTATGGCTCCGATCAGATTTCCTATCTCAGGCTTGGTTAGCTGTGCATCAGCGCCGAGCCTCTCTCCCTTTCTTCTCATCTCATCACTGATAAGCGAGGAGAAGATGACTACCGGAAGTCCCTCAAAGCGCTCGTCATTTTTGATACGCTTTGTGAGGTGATGTCCATCCATCTGCGGCATCTCGATATCCGTGATAACCATCGATACGTCTTTTCCGACTACCGCTCCCTCATTCATCATCTTATCAAGCTTCGTCCATGCCTCAAGTCCGTTCTCGGTCGGTATCAGATGTGTATAACCGGCCTTGATCAGGCATTTCTTCAGCATCTCGAGAAGCAACGGTGAGTCCTCGGCGAGAAGTATGGTGTGATCGCTTCTCTCACGACCCTCCATAGCATCAACCTCGGAGATCTTCAGTCCGGTCTCAGGGTTTATCTCCGTCATTATCTTCTCGAAGTCGAGTATGATGATGATCCTGCCGTCTATCTTTGTGATACCCGTAGCCACACCGTTTCCGCCGTGGTTGATGGTCTCATCCGGCTTTGAGATGTCCTGCCAGGATATGCGGCTGATACCGAGAACCTCCTGAACGTGGAACGCTACGCGTATTTTGTTAAACTGTGTGATGATATACATATCCGAGGATCTGTTTGAATTGAGCGGAATGCCCAATGCCCTCGACAGATCGACCACCGTGATGATCGTATCACGCGGCATAAATATCCCCTCGACATACTCATGTGCATTCGGCACAATGGTAGGCACCTCATAAGGACGGAGCTCACTGATCTTCGCTACGTTGATACCATAGCGCTGGTTGCCAACTATGAACTCGAGAAGCTCTAACTCGTTGGTTCCGCTCTCTAACAGGATCCCTGTTTCTTCTGCTGTTGCCATATACATATCCTCCGTGGAATATAAATACATTCACATGTTATTCTTCATTATATCATAAGTCTGTTTTCATTTCCACAAGTTTTTTATTTTTTATCAGCTTTACTTAGGAAGCACTCAGTGCACTCTCAAGTTCCTCTGCATACCTTACGGTATCCATGGCGTCCTTTCCGTACTTGTCAGCCTCTATGGAATCTGCATACTCCTGCGTCATCACGGCACCGCCCACGGCTACCTTCGCCCATGGAGCCTGCTCTCTGAGTAACTTGATAGTGTTCTCCATGGCAGGGACCGTGGTCGTCATGAGAGCGGACAGTCCGACGAGCTCGGCGTGCTCTGCCACAGTCACATCGACGATGTCCTGTTCGGGCACATCCTTTCCCATATCTATCACGGTGAAACCATAGTTCTCCAACAGAAGCTTCACTATGTTTTTTCCGATGTCATGTATGTCCCCGTGCACCGTGGCGATCACTATTTTCAGCTTTCTGCCGCTGCCCTGATCGTTCGAATCGGCCATCCGCTTCTTTATCTCCTCGAAAGCCGCCTTCGCTGCCTCCGCTGCCATCAGAAGCTGCGGTAAGAATACCTTCTTTGCCTCGAAATCCTGACCGACCTTATCGAGTGCAGGTATGACATCCTCGTTTACTATTGAAAGCGGTTCTTTGTCAGAGAGCATTTCCCTGGTGAGCTGTCCCGCTTTTTCTTTCAGGCCCCTTACTACCGCCCGGTTGAGCTCAGAGCCTTCTTTTTCATTTGTCTCACCGGGCTTAGATTTTTTTCCTTCGGTTTCTCCGGCATTCGCACTTCCTGCCGCCTCGCTGCCCGCGGGCACGAGCTCCGGCAGGGTCTGCGTGTACTCGATATAGCTCATACAGTTCTCATCGAGATCATGCAGAGCGCAAAAACTGTAGTATGTATTCATCATCTCGGTCGCGTACGGGTTCATGATCGCAGCAGAGAGTCCGCGTTCCAGGTTCGACGCGAAGAATGTCTGCGTGATCAGGTTCCTCTCGGGCAGACCGAAAGAAACATTTGACACACCGAGAGAGGTGTGCGCTCCTATCCCGTGTCTGATCTCATCCACTGCGGATATGGTCGCGAGTGCTGCTTTCGTATCGGCACTGATCGCCATCGCCAAAGGATCGAATATCAGATCTTTTTTCGGGATACCGTACTCGGCGGCTTTTTTCAATATTTTGTTTGCTATCTTCACCCTGTCACAGGCCTCATCCGGTATACCGTCCTCATCGAGAGTGAGCGCCACGATGAGTCCGCCGTACTTCGCAGCCAGCGGGAATACCGCATCCATGACCTCCTCTTTTCCGTTCACGGAGTTGATCATAGGTTTTCCGTTGTAGATCCTGAGCCCCGCCTCCATGGCCTCGGTGTCGGTCGTGTCGAGCTGAAGCGGGAGGTCCGATACCGCCTGGAGTTCCTTTACAACGGTGACTAACATCGCCGGCTCATCTATCTCCGGCAAACCTACATTCACATCCAGGACATCCACACCGGCATCCTGCTGGTGCAGTCCCTCTCCGAGGATGTAGTCGATATCGTTCTCTCGGAGCGCCTGCTTGAATCTCTTTTTCCCGGTAGGGTTTATGCGCTCGCCGATAAGTACCGGCTTCTGTCCGAAAACGACGGCCTTCGTGTATGAGGAGACCATCGTGATATCCTTTTCGGTTACGGGTACCGGCTCTATATCTTTTGCTTTTTCGGCAATTGCTCTGATATAATCAGGTGTCGTTCCGCAGCAGCCTCCGGTTATACGTACTCCCTTTTTCAAAAGATCTGCCACATCGCATGAGAACTCAGGCGGGAACACGTCGAATACCGTCTCTCCGTCGACGGTTCTGGGTAGGCCTGCGTTCGGCTTCAACAGAACCGGGACCGATGCATACTTCAAATACTCCTCCATCACACCGACGAGCTGTTTGGGCCCCAGTGAGCAGTTCGCTCCGATAGCGTCCGCATGGAGTCCCTCGAGCATCGCGACCATGGCTGCGGGGCTCGCACCCGTCATCAGCTTCCCGTCGGAGCCGTATGCATTTGAAACAAATACGGGGAGATCAGAGTTCTCCTTTGCGGCCAGCAGAGCCGCCTTCGTATCGTAGCTGTCATTCATCGTCTCGATGAAGATGAGGTCGACTCCTGCAGAGGCGCCCACTCTTACGATCTCGGCATAGACCTCCACGGCATCCTCGAAATCGAGATCGCCGTAGGGCTTCAAAAGCTTTCCGCAGGGGCCGATATCGAGTGCGACGAATTTTTCCTGATCACCCTTACTCTCTTTCGCCGCCGTCCGGGCATTTTTTACCGCTGCCGTGATTATATCCGAAAGCTCTTCGTGGTCAAACTTGAATGAGTTCGCTCCGAAGGTGTTCGTCAGCACCACATTCGATCCCGCCTCATAGTAGGACGAGTGGATCTTTACTATCTCCTCGGGGTGCTCTGTGTTCCACCTCTCGGGATACTCGCCGGGCTTTAAGCCGGCCGCCTGTAAAAGCGTTCCCATGCCTCCGTCAAGTATGACAAAGTGGTCCTTCATGTACTCTCTGATCGTCATGTATCTGTCCTCTCCAAACCTATGATCGCCGTCACTGATTTCGACGGGCTCATCATATATGAGTTTCCTAGTGTGATCCCCAGCCTCTTTTCCGCGTTCAGCTGGGAAAGAAGTATCGGCTGTACCTCGAGCGGCAGATCGCCGTACCCGGGTGAGAACCTCGGATGCGTTTTGAATCCCGCTTTTTCTGCAGCCTCTTTTACATCATCATTGAATGCGTCACACAGCGCCTCAACTCTCTCCGCCCCGTGTGCCTGCAGCATCAGTGACCTCGCGGGTTCGATCCGCTCATATCTCCTGATCAGACGGTCTATACCCGCTCCAACCGTAGCCGCGAATATCACAGCTTCATCACAGCCTTCGAGATTTCGCTTCAGGTTCTCCGATCTTCTAAAAATGTCAAGCACGGGGATGTCGTCCGTATCCGCACTGAGGCTTATATGCTGCGACATGACCCGGTAAGTAAATGACTGCGCTGCCTGTGCTGTCACATCATCTAACAGTGCGCAAACATCATCCGTCCCGGGCGTCCCCGGCCTCATCCCGCTGTAGCGGAGGATCTCGCTTTTTCTTATCTCCGGGGCCTCATACTCCATATACTGAGCGGGTTCATACGATATACCCGACAGACCGGCAATTGTCATCATTTACCGAAATCCTTTCCGAGTATATCCGAGAGATTGTCACTGATCGCCTTCGCTATATCGGGCTTATTCATCGAATATACGTGAACATTTGTTATGCCGTTGGCATACAGGTCGATGATCTGGTCAGTAGCATACGCGATGCCTGCCTGTTTCATCGAGTCGGGATCCGAACCGAAGTAATCTACGAGGCTTTTGAACCTCTGCGGCATGAATGCACCCGAAAGCTTAATGGCGCGCTCGACCTGATTTGCGTTTGTGATCGGCATGATACCCGGGAGTACCGGCACCGTGATACCTGCCTCTCTGATCTTATACATAAAGTTGAAAAACAGATTGTTGTCAAATACCATCTGGGTAGTCAGAAAATCAGCACCCGCATCCACCTTCTCCTTGAGATGGATGATGTCCTGTTTCTGGTCGGCGCTCTCCGGATGTATCTCCGGGTAGCAGGCCGCTCCTATACAGAAATCATGACCGCTTTCTTTGAGCTCCCTGATAAGCTCGACGGCATATCTGTAGTCCCACTTGCTCCTGTCTGTCTGCTCGAGCTCGGGAGTTAAGTCTCCGCGGAGAGCCATTATATTTTTGATGCCGGCTCCGGAGAGCTCCTCGATGCGCTCATGCACGGTCTGCCTGTCAGATGAGACGCACGTCAGATGCGCGAGTGTCGGGACTCCGAACTTGTCCATTATGTTTTTGGCGATATCGAGCGTGTATCTGCTCGTACCGCCGCCCGCGCCGTAAGTCACGCTCATGAAACTCGGCTTATAGCCGGCGATCTCCTCGGTCGCAGCTCTCACACTCTCAAATCCTGTCTCCTTTTTGGGCGGAAACACCTCAAATGAGAGAGACATGTTCTTTTTGTATAGTATATCCGTGATCTTCATCTATGGTTCCCCTCCTTAACCTTCTTCTCCTTTTTGCGAAGCGGCTTCACCGGCCCTCGCGTCCAGCTCCGCGATATGTGCTTTGCATTTTTCCATATCTTCTACGAGCTTCTCTCCGGCTTTCTCCTCATTCTTACGGGTCATATCGGTGACCGTTTCGTATATCCTGAACCGGTTCATGTTCATAACGAAAAATACCACCGCACCGCTCAGTCCGCCTATGAGGACGAGGACTCCGAGCCAGGATGCGAGGCTGATCAGCTTGATGCCTATGACGGCGGTAGCGATCACTATCAGAAATGTTATGGCAAGAAACCCTCTGCGCTTGGTCTGTTCGGGATTCTTCTGCTTTTTCTTTTTCTTTGCCATAGCTGTTTTCCCTCCGAAAATATTTCCTATGATTATAGCATTACGAGAATATGCTTGTCAATGCCTTGTATTTGTGATAAGATTGAGAACAGCGGGGATCCTGAGAGGATCCGAGTCCATCGTCAGGTCTCATACCGCCGGAAAGAAAGGAAATCAACCATGTCTGACATTAAGAACGAGATAGAAAAACGCCGCACCTTCGCCATCATATCCCACCCGGATGCCGGAAAGACGACTCTGACGGAGAAGTTTCTCCTGTACGGAGGCGCGATCAATCTGGCCGGCTCCGTCAAAGGACGTAAAGCTGCCAAGCATGCGGTCTCCGACTGGATGGAGATCGAGAAGGAGCGTGGTATCTCGGTAACATCATCAGTTATGCAGTTTGACTATGACGGATATTGCATAAATATCCTCGATACTCCGGGACATCAGGACTTCTCGGAGGATACATACCGCACTCTCATGGCTGCCGACTCTGCCGTGATGGTCATCGACGGTTCAAAGGGTGTCGAGGCACAGACCATCAAGCTTTTCAAGGTCTGCGTGATGAGAGGTATACCGATCTTTACATTCATAAACAAGATGGACAGAGAGGCCATGGATCCTTTTGAGCTGATCGACCAGATCGAGGAAGTGCTCGGGATCAGGACCTGTCCGATAAACTGGCCCATAGGCTCAGGCAAGAGCTTCAAGGGCGTATATGACAGGGATTCACAGACCATCCTTCGTTTCGTCGCCGGTGACAACGGTCAAAAGGTCGAGACCCATCAGGTCTCTCTCGGCGATCCTTCCGTCGATGAGCTGATCTCTGAGATCCAGCACAAGACGCTAATCGATGAGATAGAACTCTTGGACGGAGCGAGTGATGACTTCGATCTCGAGAAGGTCAGGGCAGGTAAGCTCAGTCCCGTATTCTTCGGCTCTGCACTTACAAACTTCGGTGTCGAGGCATTTTTACAGCACTTTTTGACGATGACGACCTCTCCTCTCTCGAGAGAGTCTCTCAAACTCGAACTCGCTCAGTCCGGAGAGACGAAGGTCGTATACTCGGATGGTTCGCTCGTGGGCGCATCGGACGAGGCACCTGCCGGAGCTACTGCCGAGACCACAGAGATCAGCCCGTTTAGCGACGATTTTTCAGCATTTGTTTTCAAGATACAGGCAAATATGAACAAGGCTCACCGCGACCGCATCGCTTTCATGCGCATCTGCTCAGGGAAGTTCGATGCAGGCATGGAGGTCATGCACGAGCGCGAAGGCAAAAAGATCCGCCTCACCGCTCCGCAGCAGATGATGGCCGAGAACCGACACATAATCGAAGAAGCCTACGCAGGCGATATCATAGGTGTTTTCGACCCGGGGAACTTCCACATAGGGGACACGCTCTACACCGGCAAGACCCCGATACGTTTCGAAGGCATCCCCACCTTCGCACCCGAGCATTTCGCGAGGGTCCGCCAGGTCGACACGATGAAGAGAAAACAGTTCACCAAGGGTATCTACCAGATAGCCGAGGAGGGCGCGATCCAGATATTCCAGGAGTTGAATGTCGGGATGGAGGAGATCCTCGTCGGAGTAGTGGGTGTACTGCAGTTCGAGGTACTCACCTACCGCCTGAAAAATGAATACAACGTCGAGATCCGTATGGAGCAGCTCCCCTACGAGCACATCCGCTGGATCACGTCTACGGATATCGATATCAACAGTCTTTCTCTCACCTCGGACACGAAAAAGGTACAGGATCTGAAAGGGCATCCGTTGCTCCTTTTCCAGCATCCGTGGAGTATACAGACTGCACTTGACCGAAATGAAGGTCTTACACTCGAGTCATTCTCCAGATAATCGGAGGAAGTATGAACTACAGCGAGAAAAATGTCGAAAAACGCTCAAAAAGGCTCCGCTCCAGATGGCCCGCCAGAGGCCGCAGAGTGCAGGTGTTTTTGTTGCGCTTCGGATTCTTTTTGCTGGTAGTGGGAACTATCTACGCTGCCTATTTGGGCTTCTCTTACATGAAGGAGCTGATCGCCGAGGTCCCGAAAACTGACGCCGTCGATCTGATCCCTGACGGCTTCACCACTTCTTTTCTCGATGATTCGGGTGAGGCAGTGCGTGTTCTGGTGAGCTCTGACTCGAACAGACACTATGTGAAGCTCAACGATATCCCGATCAATCTCCAAAATGCGTTTATCGCGATCGAGGATGAGCATTTCCGCTCACACGAAGGCATCGAGCCTGTCGCCATACTCAAATCTTCCATTTCAAAAATAGCGAACAGCTTAAGCTCCGCCACCGAGCCTCTGACCATCACGCAGCAGCTGCTGAAGAATCAGCTTCTCTCGGGTGGCGAGGAGAAGGATCTCCTCTCGGGCTTCAGACGCAAGTTCAAGGAGCTCTATATGGCTTTACGCATGGAAAGCCGCTATACCAAGGATGAGATCCTGGAGTTCTATCTGAACACGATCAATCTCGGACAGAACACCTCGGGTGTCGAGTCCGCTTCTCTGAGATATTTCAACAAAAGCGCCGCCGATCTGACACTGCCGGAGTGCGCGACCCTGGCCGGGATAGCCAAAAACCCAACTGCATACAATCCGATAACCCATTCGAGCAGAAACCGTACCAGGGAGCTCATGGTACTGACAGCCATGCAGGATCAGGGCTTCATCACGTCCGATGAGTATGAGCTGGCGATCCGCGACGATGTACAGGCGCGCATCCAGCGCTACAACGATGAGTTCACCAAGGATCAAAAGCCCACCTCATACTTTACCGATGCCCTGATGCAGAGCGTCATAGAGGATATGAAGAACGAACTCGGATACTCGGAAACGCAGGCTGCCAACGCACTCTACACCGGTGGTCTCACGATTCAGACCACATTGGATTCGGATATGCAGAGCATCTGTGAAAAGGAAATAAACAATCCTGATAACTATCCGAAGAATGTATCGTTCCAGCTTGAGTATCAGCTCACCATACAGCATCCGAACGGGACCGCGGAATCGTTCAATTTTTCTGATATCAAAAAATGGTACTCCGACCGCGGAGAGCCGATAAAATCGTTTTTCACAAGTGAAAAGGCGGCAAAGAAAGTTATAGCTCCATTTAAAAAATCTATGGTCAGGGAGTCCGACAAGATCATCGCAGAGTCCATCAATACCATCATCGAACCTCAGGCTTCATTCGTTATCATCGACCAAACCAACGGCGAGATCAAAGCCCTGGTCGGCGGCAGGGGGACAAAGCTCGACGGCGTTTCCGGAGGCAGGGCTACCGACTCGAACAGACAGCCCGGCTCCATCTTCGGCATCCTCTCAACTTATCTTCCTGCACTGGACACCGCGGGACTCAGCCTCGCGACGGTAAAGGACGACACCGAGTACTATTATCCCGGAACCGAGGAACTCGTAGAGAACCAGTACGGCGACACCTACAGAGGTCTCACTACCAACCGAGACGCCATCATAAACTGGTCAAACGTCATCGCCGTAAAGACTCTGGATCAGGTCACACCTCGTGTAGGCTATGATTACCTGAGGAATCTCGGATTCCAGACATTGATCGACGGTTACTCGGATGATACGGGGCGCAGCCTCACGGATATCGCTCTTACGCTCGCTCCCGGCAACCTCACCAAGGGAGTGAACAATCTCGAACTCACAGGCGCATTTGCCACGATAGCTGCAGGCGGCGTGTACAACAAGCCACACCTGTATACCAAGATACTTGACCATGACGGAAACATCCTCATAGATCATAGCATAGCACACAGCAAAAAGGTCATGAAGGACACCACGGCGTGGCTTCTTACCGATGCCATGCACGAGGGCGTACAGACGATGAATGCCGGACACATCTGCTTCAAAAAATCCGAGATGGCCATAGCCGGACAATCCGGAAGTTCCGAAAGGGCGAACGACCTTTGGTTCGTCGGCTACACTCCGTATCTGACTGCCGGAATATGGTGCGGATATGATGCGAACAGATCTCAGAAGGATACGGAATATCACATGGATATATGGCGCAGAATAATGGAAAAGGTCAGCACCGACTATGACGTAAAGACTTCCTTTGACAATAATGACGGTCTGACCGGTGTCAGGATATGCACAAAATGCGGGAAACTCGCGATCGACGGGCTGTGTGAAGAAGCCACGGGCGGCTCCTGCTCAAGAATAGAGTATTTCACCCCGGAAACACTGCCGACAGACAGCTGTGACTGTCATGTCCGCTGCAAGATATGTAAGGCCTCGGGACTTCTGGCCGGTGATGGCTGTCCCGAGTCAGACGTATATGAAGCTGTCTATCTGCAGAAAAAGGATGAGATATACGGCGAGGGCAAGACCTCCGATTCAAACCTGATCATGCCGAAATATCTGATCGACTCTGTCTGCGATGTCCATAACAACTGAGGACTCTACAGCTTTTAACTCTTTATTTTCTGAAGAACTCCATGACTGCATGGGCACTCTTAAGATTCATCCCCGGAACTTCCAAAAGCTGTTCCTCCGTGGCATTTTTGATATCCTCCAGAGAATCAAAAGCCTTTATGAGCGCCTGTCTGCGCTTGGGCCCTATCCCCGGGATATCGTCAAGGATCGACTTCGTCTGGGACTTGCTGCGGATGAGCTTGTGATACTCTATGGCGAATCTGTGCGTCTCGTCCTGTATCCTCGTGATCAGATGGAAGCCTTCGCCGTGCGTGTTTATGGGGATCTCCTCATCATGGAAATACAGCCCCCTCGTGCGATGGTGATCGTCTTTTACCATGCCGCAGACGGGAACATCTACCTGCAATCTGTCCAAAACCTCCTCACATATGTGAACCTGTCCGCGTCCTCCATCCATGAAGATGATATCCGGGAGATGCCTGAACGAATCGGAATCCGAGAGGCCTTCTTTTTTCGCATGTTCAAACCTTCTCGTGAGCATCTCGTCCATGGAACCGTAGTCGTCGGGACCGCTCACGGAGCGTATCCTGAACTTCCTGTAGTCATTCTTTTTGGCCTTCCCGTCCTCGAAAACGACCATGGACCCCACCGTCTCGAATCCGTTGATATGGGAGATATCGTAGGACTCGACACGTGAGAGCCTGCCCTCCATACCGAGTAACTTCTCTATCTCCTCCATCGCTCCTATCGTTCTCTCTCGCTCTCTTTTCAGCTTTTCGGCATCCTTTTCGAGAACCATACGGGCATTCTTCCCCGCGAGTTCGATAAGCTTTTCCTTGCTCCCGCGCTTGGGGACTATGCTTCTTACCTTTCTTCCCTTCTTTTCCGAGAGCCACTCGAGTATGGACTGCGAATCACTGAACTCGGTCTCTGTCATTATCTCGTCGGGAAGGTATGGCGTACCGGAATACATCTGCTTGATAAATGAGGATATAACATCTTTTTCTTCCTCTGATTCTACTCCGGTAAGATAGTAATGTTCCCTGCCCAGAAGCTTTCCGTCTCTGATAAAAAATACCTGCATCACGGCTTCGTCTCCGCTCCTTGCGAGGGCCAGGATGTCTCTGTCCTTCTGCTCTCCGGAGGTGATCTTCTGCCTCTCCGTCACCCTCTCGATGCTTGCGAGCTGATCCCTGTAGATCGCCGCCTCCTCGAACTCCATCCTCTCGGATGCATCAAGCATTTTCTGCTTCAGTGAAGCCTTTATATCCTTCGTGTCTCCCTGAAGGAATCTGAGCGCCCCGTCAAAATGCTCTCTGTAGGCCTTTTCGTCAATCAGTCCCTGACACGGCGCATCACACTGTCCCATGTCGTGATAGAGACATGGGCGTTTCTTCATCCTGTTGCAGGTTCTGAGGTGGTAGATCCTGTTTACGAGCTCTATCGCCTCTCTGACCGATGCGGCGCTCGTAAACGGACCGAAATACTTGTTCCCGTCCCTCTTTAATATACGCGAAAATAGGAGCCTCGGGAAAGGCTCCTGTACGGTTGCTTTTATATAAGGATAGGTCTTCCCATCCTTGAGCATAGTGTTGTAGCGGGGCTCATGCTCCTTGATAAGGTTGTTCTCAAGGACCAGAGCCTCGAGCTCACTGTCTGTCACTATGTACTCAAACCACGCTATCTTCGAGATCATCTTCTCGATCTTCGGCGTCACGTTACGACTCTCCTGGAAATACTGCCTCACCCTGTTTTTCAGGCTCACGGCCTTTCCGACATAGATGATCTGGCCCGATGCATCATGCATCAGGTAGACTCCGGGCTTCGCGGGCAGTTTTTTCAATTCTTCAGTCAGATCAAACATCGCTATCCTTTTCCTCTGATCTATCGGACTCGTCAGCGTCTTCGCTCTCGTTTACGTTTTCGGTCTCGTCAGCTTTCTCATCCCCGTCTTCTTTGATGGTTCCATCAGGATTCTTTTTCTTGAGACGGATGCCGGTCTCCTGCTCGAAAATCTCCACGAACTCATCTCCGGTGATCGTCTCTTTTTCGATCAGATGAGCTGCGAGCTTCTCGAGAACTTCCTTGTTATCCTCGATGATCTTCTTCGCCTTATCGTGGCATTTTTTAAGTATATTTTTAACTTCTTCGTCAATCTCAGCCTCAGTCTGCTCACCGCAGTTGGTCACCGGACGGCCGTCCAGATAGCGGCTGGTGATGGTCTCAAGGCCCATCATGCCGAATCGCTCACTCATTCCGTACTGCGTTACCATGGCTCTGGCTATCGAGGTCGCCTTCTCTATATCATTCGATGCTCCCGTCGTTATATCGTCGAACTCTACCTCCTCAGCGGCACGTCCGCCGAGCAGTCCCGTAATCTGGTCGAGAAGCTCGTTTTTCTTCATAAGATACTTCTCTTCCTCAGGCACCTGCATAACGTAGCCGAGCGCGCCCATCGTTCTCGGCACGATGGTGATCTTTTGAACCGGCTCAGTGTTTTTCAACATGCTCATCACGAGCGCATGTCCGATCTCGTGGTGGGCTACTATCCTTTTTTCTTCCTTGCCGAGGATCCTGTCCTTCTTTTCCTTGCCGGCCAATACTACCTCGACCGCCTCGAACAGATCCTTCTGGCTGACTACCTTTCTTCCGGCTTTGACGGCCATGATGGCAGCCTCGTTGACCATATTGGCGAGGTCCGCACCTACCGCACCCGAAGTTGCGAGCGCTATCTCCTCGAGATCTACGGTCTCATCCATGAGCACGTCATGACTGTGCACCTTCAGAACATCTATTCTTCCCTTGAGGTCAGGCTTCTCAACGATTATCCTTCTGTCAAATCTTCCCGGACGAAGGAGCGCCTTGTCGAGTACCTCCGGGCGGTTCGTCGCACCGAGGATGATGATTCCCTTTGATGAATCGAAACCGTCCATCTCAGACAAAAGCTGATTCAGCGTCTGCTCACGCTCATCGTTTCCTCCGCCGTACTGAGTATCACGGCTCTTTCCGATCGCATCGATCTCATCTATGAAAATGATACACGGAGCCATCGATGTCGCCTGCTTGAACAGGTCCCTGACTCTCGACGCGCCGACTCCGACGAACATCTCCACAAAATCAGATCCGCTCAGGGAGAAGAACGGCACGCCTGCTTCGCCGGCGAGCGCCTTGGCGAGAAGTGTTTTACCGGTTCCCGGAGGGCCCACCAAAAGGGCACCCTTGGGGAGTCTCGCACCGATCTCCTTATACTTGGCCGGGTTTTTCAAAAAGTCAACGAGCTCCGTCAGACTCTCCTTTGCTTCCTCCTCACCCGCTACATCGGAGAAGGTAACTCCGGTCTTTTTTTCAACATACATTTTGGCTGTGGACTTTCCTACGCCGCCCATCAGGCCTCCGCCCTTGGTCGCCGAGCGCATAAAGAACCACAACAGAGCCCATATTCCCAGGATGGGGAGCAAATACGTCAGCAAAAACTCCCAGATCCCCGAATCCGAATCATTGATCTCTGCAGTGAACTCAACCTTGTATTTGTTGAGCAGCTTCTGCACAAGCTCAGTGTCATTTACGTAACCCGTGAAGTATTTCTTTGAGAGAAGTCTCATGTCAGCGGGGACATTCGGCTCGATGTAGATCATGTTCGATTTGAATGTGACCTTTCCGACATTGCCTTCCTCGAGCATCTCGATGAACTTGGTATAGCTTATCTCCTCCTCGGTAGTCCTTTTCAGTTCCGAGTTCAAGAACATGATGAAGAAAAGCGCGAACAAAAGCGCACCCAGCGAGATCAACAGGTTGATCCTGAAGCGCTTTTTCCTTTCTTCCTCACTCCTTCTGTTGTTGTTTGAGTCTTTATTATCCATGGTAGGAGCCCAATCCTTTCTTTATAAAAACGTATCTAATAGTATACTTGATTCTGTAAAAAATGGCAAGACAAACCTGCGTATTTTTTGCTAAAAAACGACACGCCTGAGTTGCGCCCATTAAAAAATATCAATAAAATTGATTAAATTTTATCATTCCATTTTTCAAAAAGGTGTGGTAAGATACAATCATAAAAAACATCAAAATTGATGTTTTTTACTATAGGTAACCGTAAACATACCAAAAACTGAAATATACTATCTATATATTTGCAGCGAAAGGAGAGACATAATCATGAAAGGATACGAAAAATACGAACCGCCCTACTTCATGCCACCCGAGGTGACATATGACTGGATTAACAAAACCGAGATAACCGAGCCTCCGATCTGGTGTTCCGTAGATCTGCGTGACGGTAACCAGGCGCTGATCGAGCCGATGAGCCTTCAGGAGAAACTTGATTACTTTGATCTTTTGGTCAAAGTCGGCTTCAAGGAGATCGAGGTCGGCTTCCCTGCTGCCTCCGACACGGAGTATGAGTTCATGCGCGCGCTCATCGATCAGAACAAGATTCCCGATGACGTGACCGTTCAGGTGCTCACTCAGGCACGCGAGCACATCATCAGAAAGACATTTGAAGCTGTCAAAGGAGCACCCTGCGCAGTAGTGCATTTATATAACTCTACTTCTGTAGCTCAGCGCGAGCAGGTGTTCAAAAAAGATAAAGATGAAATTAAGAAAATCGCTGTCGACGGAGCTATACTCTTAAAGGAACTCGCCGATCAGACCGAGGGCAATTTCCGCTTCGAGTACAGTCCTGAGAGCTTCCCGGGAACCGAGGTCGAGTATGCTGTCGATGTATGCAACGCCGTTCTGGATGTGTGGAAGCCCACTCCCGACCGGAAAGTCATCATAAATATACCTACTACGGTTGAGAACGCGATGCCTCATGTGTTCGCCTGCCAGCTTGAGTACGTACACAAACATCTTAAGTATCGTGACGGCGTCGTACTCTCACTCCACCCGCACAATGACCGCGGAGAGGGCGTGGCTACTGCCGAGCTTGGTGTACTCGCGGGCGCCGATCGTATAGAGGGAACGCTGTTCGGAAACGGCGAGCGAACAGGAAACGTGGATATCGTGACCATCGCCATGAACATGTTCTCGCACGGATACGATCCGGGACTTGACTTTTCCAATATGAAAGAGATCAGGGCAAGATATGAGTCCTATACAAGAATGACTGTACCTCCGCGTCAGCCATACGCCGGAGATCTGGTGTTCACCGCTTTCTCGGGATCTCACCAGGATGCCATCGCAAAGGGAATGCAGTGGCGCGAGGACGGAAAGACCGACAAATGGTGTGTTCCGTATCTGCCCGTCGATCCGAAGGACGTCGGCAGGACCTACGACTCAGACGTTATCCGTATCAATTCGCAGTCCGGAAAGGGCGGCGTAAACTACACCCTCAAGCAGAACTTCGGTATCACGCTGCCTGAGGCGATGCGCGAAGAGGTCGGCTACCTGATGAAGAGTGTATCCGATGAGGAGCACAAGGAGCTTTCTCCTCAGTGGATCTACGATATTTTTGCTGATAACTACATCAACCCGACACCGGTATTCCAGATCAACGAATGCCATTTCCGCCAGGTAAACGGCATCATGGCATCCGTCACGATCACCTGCGGTGATAAGGACAGGATCGTCGATGCAGTCGGAAACGGTCGTCTGGACGCTGTCAGCAATACGATCAAGCAATTTTTCGATATCAGCTACCAGCTGACCACCTACGAGGAGCACGCTCTCACTCAGGGCTCATCCTCAAAGGCTATCGCCTATGTGAGCATCACATGCGACGGCGAGGTGTTCTGGGGCGTCGGTATACATGAGGATATCATCACCGCTTCGATCCACGCTCTGACAGTCTGCGTGAACAAGCTTCCTGCAGTCAGAAACAACGAAGAGTTCCGTGATGACAGACTCATCCAGATGATGAATTACATCCAGGAGAACTACCGCTCCGTGACTTTAGAGGATATGGCTGCCTACATGCACCTTTCAGAGCCGTACATCAGCAAATACATTCACGACAAGAGTGGCAAGACCTTTAAGGAGATCCTGACAGCGGTGCGTTTGAAGAAAGCCAGAACACTTCTTAAAAACGGCACGATGAACGTCGAGAGCATCGCTCTGTCCGTCGGATATCCGAATGTTGAGCACTTTAACCGTGTATTCAAGAAAAAATACAATATGACTCCGGTTCAGTATCGAAACGATCAAAAGGAGACCAATCATGTATAAGCACAGACTGCGTGTCGCACTGAAATACTATGAGGAGCTGACAGGTAGACCCGAAGGCGGGATATCGCCTGACGAAGCTAAACAGGAGCTTATGCGCCTGAGAATACAGATCGGGTTTTTCCAGCATGAACGACTGATCCACCTGATCGTGACCGTTCTCTTCGGTCTGGCGACCGTGATAACAGTCCCGGCCTACCTGGCCATACAGGAGCTGGCTTTACTGGTCTTGGGAGCCCTTTTCATCGTACTGTTGGTTCCGTACATCATCCATTATTTCCACCTGGAAAACGGTGTACAGCAGCTCTACCTGTATCACAACGAATTAGAGCTTTTGGCGAACCCCGGATACAAAAAGATATACTGATAGAGTGATGATACAAAAAGGTCCGTGCTTATGCGCGGACCTTTTATCATGTCTTGAATGTGTAGTTCTTCTTTTTGAGTGTCAATAGCTTTTTCCACGCCTTTTATTATAAAAGAACATCCATAGCGCCATCGCGACTATGATGGCATAACCTATGATACTTAAAGCATCGGGGACCATTCCAAATATGAAGAATCCCAGAGCTGTCGAAAACAAAAGCTGTGTATAATCAAAAACAGATATCTCCTTCGCCGGAGCGTAGTAGTATGCAGCCGTGATCGTAAACTGACCCAGTGCTGCACTTGCCCCGCACAATAGCAACATCAGTAGCTGATACCAGCTTAACGGAACATAAGTCATTATCATGATCGGGGTAAAAACGATCAGCGAGCTTCCGGAGAAAAATAAAACCACGAATGAACCTTTCACTCCGTACATTCCTGCTTTTCTTAAAAACGAATATGCTACACCCGCACCGACTCCACCCAGGAGTCCGATAAGCGCAGGGAGGAACTCCATGCTTGAAAAAGATGGTTTAACTACAAATAATCCTCCGATAAACGCGATAAATACGGCTAAACCTTGCGAAACCGTAAATTTCTCTTTTAATATAAACAGAGAAGCCAGCACGGCAAAGAACGGGGACATCTTGTTCAGGATAGATGCATCAGACAGCAGTAGTCTGTCTACCGCGTAGAAGTTGCATACTATACCGATCATTCCAAATGCGGCTCTCATGGAGATGGGAAACCATGCCTTTTTCGGTATATGAAGTTTCTCCTTTGACCTGATAAGGGCCACCCCCGCCATGGCAAAGGCGACCAGATTTCTAAAGACTGCTTTTTCTATCGTAGGCACATCTCCTGCCAGCCTTATGAAGACAGCCATAAGTGCAAAGAAGAAAGCAGATGCTATCAGATACAGAACTCCAAGGTGGTATCTGTTTATTTTTGATTCATCAACCTTTTTCATTTTTTCGCTGACCACCTTCCACTCGCACCACACGGGAGGAACATATTGACGCTTTTGCCTTCCGGTGCAGATGCGTTTGTGACCCTAAGCCCTATCTCCTCTGCGCTTACCTCCCCGCCGAACCGCGGTGTGATAAGTGTATCCAACATATACCGCAGCACAGCCGGCTGCAGTCCTGTCGTATACGAGTTTATCAAAAAGAAACCTGCGTCATCACTCAGAAGCTCAACGCTTCTGGCTATCAGATCATAGACGGCTTCCTCTATCTTCCATATCTCTCCCTTCGGTCCCCTGCCGTATGACGGCGGATCCATAACGATACCGTCGTATTTGTTGCCGCGACGTATCTCCCTTTCGACCAGCTTCACGCAGTCATCGACCAGATATCTGACGGGCGCATCGGAAAGGCCGGATGCCGCGGCGTTTTCCTTCGCCCAGCCTACCATCCCCTTTGCAGCGTCTACATGCGTCACTGCCGCGCCTGCTGAAGCGCAGGCTATGGTGGCTCCACCTGTATACGCAAAGAGATTCAGCACTTTGAAGCATGACGGATCATGGAAAGGATCGCCGGCACACTCCGGAACATAAGTCTTTCCGGATGTTTTTATCTTTTCCGCCATCCACTCCCAGTTGACCGCCTGCTCAGGGAACAGACCTGTATGCTTGAAGGTAAACGGCTTCAGATTGAACCTGAGCGGTGTCTCTCCTCCAAGCTCATATCCTATTTCCCACTGCTCCGGCAGATCGATAAACTCCCACCGTCCGCCGCCCTTCGGGCTTCTGTGATAGTGGGCATTTTTCTTTTTCCACTCAGGAGCGTCATGAGGTGTATTCCATATCACCTGCGGATCAGGACGCACGAGAATATAGTCACCCCACCTCTCGAGCTTCTCTCCGCCCGAGGTGTCGATGACCTCATAATCTTTCCATCCGTCAGCTATCCACATGTGTATCACCTCATCCGTTCATCTGTACTTATCGCAGACAAATTGTCGCCCCAAACGACTTTCATTTTTTGTTTTTGTTAAAAAAGTTTTTAACTCCTCCGGCAACATCCATGGCCGCTCCTTCCAACATCCTGGCAGCTTCATCGACCTTGCCTTCGAGTCCGTGTTCCTTTACAAACTCACCGATCTTCTCATCGCTTTTGTTCAGGAAATCATAAGCTTTTTCTTTTTTCTCTTCAAATGCATCCTTATCCATTTCAATCCTCCTCTCAGACGTTGATCTCTGCCTTCAGACCCAACAGATCTTCATTTGCTTTCAGCACCGGACGAACCTCATTCTCGATATACTCTTTCACCTGGCTCGGAGCACGTCCGACATAACGTGAAGGATTCATCGTGCTCTTCAGTTCCTCGAGCGTCATCGGGAAGGAGTCATCCGCTGCGATCAGCTCCAAAAGATTGTTGTCGAGGCCACGCTCTTTGACATTGGTTCCTGCCTCCATGGACAGCTTTCTTATCTTCTCATGCAGCTCCTGACGGTTTCCTCCCGCCTTTGTTGCATCCATCATGATGTTCTCAGTAGCCATGAACGGAAGCTCGGCCATCAGATGTTTTGTGATGACTTTCTCATATACTACGAGTCCGTCGACCACGTTCAGATACAGATCCAGGATACCGTCTATCGCAAGGAATCCCTCAGCTACCGATAATCTCTTGTTCGCCGAGTCATCCAGTGTTCTCTCGAACCACTGTGTCGCAGATGTGATCGCCGGGTTCAGCGCATCTATCATAACGTATCTTGACAATGAAGCAATACGCTCCGAACGCATCGGGTTTCTCTTGTACGCCATGGCGGACGATCCGATCTGTCCTGTCTCAAACGGCTCCTCGACTTCTTTTAAGTGCTGGAGCAGTCTGATATCATTTGAGAACTTGTGAGCAGATGCCGCGATACCCGCGAGTACGTTTATCACACGTGTATCAAGCTTTCTCGAGTAGGTCTGGCCGGATACGGAGAAGCACGAATCGAAGCCCATCTTCTGTGCGATCATCCTGTCAGCCTGACGGCATTTTTCCTCATCTCCGTCAAAAAGCTCCAGAAATGATGCCTGTGTTCCCGTCGTTCCCTTTGATCCGAGAAGCTTTAAGGTGCTCATCACATAATCAACATCCTCCAGATCCATCATCAGCTCCTGGATCCAAAGAGTAGCTCTCTTTCCGACCGTCGTCGGCTGAGCAGGCTGAAAATGCGTAAACGCCAAAGTCGGGAGATCCTTGTATCTCATCGCAAAGGACTGCAGTTCATCGATCACGTTGACGAGCTTTTTCTTTACGAGTTTAAGTCCCTCTCTCATAAGGATCACATCGGTGTTGTCCCCGACATAGCATGACGTGGCTCCGAGATGGATGATCTCAGCTGCCTTCGGGCACTGCTGTCCGTATGCGTATACATGGCTCATAACATCGTGGCGAACGATCTTCTCACGCTCTCTCGCCACTTCGTAATTGATGTCGTCCTGATGGCTTTTCAGCTCTTCGATCTGCTCATCGGTTATCCTCGGATTACCTTTATCATCGGTGAGTCCCAGCTCCTTTTCAGTCTCTGCGAGAGCTATCCAGAGCTTTCTCCAGGTGCGGAACTTCATATCCTGAGAAAAGATGAACTGCATCTCCCTGCTTGCGTACCGCTCCGAAAGCGGGCTTGAATATACATCTGTTGCCATGTTGTCTCCTCCAATCAATTTTAATTTTAAATTAATTCTATATTTACTAAACTATAGTTGTAGTCATCTATTTCCATGGGTTCTACTTGCTGTAGAACTCTTTGACTTTATCAATCTTTGCTCCCATTCCTGCCAACAATCTGTCCGCGATCACAAGGTTCACCACAGACTCGACCACCACTACGGCTCTCGGTACGATGATGGGATCATGACGTCCCTTCACCGAGATGTTCACCGACTCACCGGATGTGTTCACCGTCTGCTGCTCCTTCGATATGGAAGGTGTCGGTTTGAACGCTGCTCTCAATACGATATCCGATCCGTCGCTGATGCCTCCGAGTATCCCACCTGAGTGATTGGTCTGCTTTCCGATCCCTCCCGGGGTCGGGACAAAGCTGTCATTATTCTGTGAGCCGACCGCGGAGGCAACCTTCATCCCGTCTCCAATCTCGACTCCCTTTACCGCTCCTATAGAGAATAACGCCTGACCGAGAAGCGCGTCAAGCTTTTTATAAACAGGATCTCCTATCCCGGCCGGAACGCCCGTGACTATGCACTCTATCATGCCACCTGAGGAGTCTCCCTCACTCATCAGACCTGACAAATACTCCTCTGCCGCCCCCGATGCGTCGGGATCCGGCATACGTAGCGGACTTTTTTCTATCAGCTCGAGAGACGGAACACTGCCCGGAGTACCGTCGTAGATATTGTTCTCGCATTTATGCGGTCCGATCTGACTCACATAGGCGCGGGTATGTATCCCCAGCTCGCCCAAAAGCTTCTCCGCGATGACTCCTGCCGCAACTCTGGCCGCCGTTTCTCTGCCTGATGATCTGCCGCCTCCTCTGGGATCTCTGAACCCGTATTTCTTGTCGAAACCGAGATCAGCATGTCCCGGACGATAGTATCCCGCCACCTCAGAGTAATCAGATGACCTCTGCGAGGTATTTTTTATCATAAGAGATATGGGCGTTCCCGTGGTCCTTCCCTCAAACACACCCGAGAGGATCTCCACCTCATCTGCCTCACTTCTCGGCGTCGAATAGATCGTCTGTCCCGGGCAGCGTCTGGCCATGGCCGCAGGGAAATCCTCTTCACTTAAGGGGATCCCCGCAGGGCAACCGTCTATCACAACGCCCAGCGCTTTTCCGTGAGACTCACCCCATGTGGAACATGTGAATACGTCTCCAAAAACCGAACCTGCCATATCACTCCTCCATGACGAGCACAGTTTCTCGCCATTTTTATACGTTTTTATGATTTGCCATATGATTATATCATCTCATCGACTTTATTGCAACCTTCGTATTAACCGAATATTTACAAATTAATGGTTGAAACATACCTTCTAATCTGATATAATAATGCAGTATGTATGGGCTCGCCCATATAATTAAGAAGAAAGATTAAGTAAAGAAGGTTATAAAAAAATGGGATTAATTACGAAAATAGTGGGAACACACAGTGAGCGCGAGGTAAAGCGCGTCATACCGATCGTCGACAAGATCGAAGCTCTGGAGCCGACGATGGAGGCTCTTTCAGATGAGCAGCTCAAGGCAAAGACCGATGAGTTTAAAAAAAGACTCGCAGACGGCGAGACTCTCGATGATATTCTCCCGGAGGCTTATGCCGTAGTCAGGGAGGCATCAAAGAGGACCATCGGACTCAGACATTTCCGCGTACAGCTGATAGGTGGCGTCATCCTTCATCAGGGACGTATCACCGAGATGCGTACCGGTGAGGGAAAGACCCTCGTATCTACTCTCCCGGCTTACTTAAATGCCCTCGAGGGTAAGGGAGTCCACATCGTGACGGTAAACGATTACCTGGCTCACCGTGATGCCGAGTGGATGGGTGAGATCCACAGATTCCTCGGTCTGACTGTAGGCGTGATCTTAAACTCCATGGACAGCGATGAGCGTAGAGAGGCTTACAACTGCGATATCACATATGCGACAAACAACGAGCTCGGATTCGACTATCTGCGTGACAACATGGTCATCTATAAAGAGCAACTTGTTCAAAGAGAATTAAACTATGCCATCGTCGACGAGGTCGATTCAGTTCTTATCGACGAGGCGAGAACACCGCTCATCATCTCAGGTTCGAGCGGCAAATCCACAAAAATATACGAGGCATGCGACAACTTCGTCCGCCAGCTCAAGCGCGGTACCGAAAAAGAGCTCTCCAAGATGGACCTCATCATGAAGGAAGAGTCAAACGAGACCGGAGACTATGTCGCAAACGAAAAAGAAAAGACCGCCAACCTCACCCAGCAGGGTGTCGAGAAGGCCGAGAGATTTTTCCATCTGGACAACTTCGCCGATCCCGAGAACTTGGAGATCCAGCACTGTGTCAACCTTTCACTGCGTGCGCACGCTCTGATGCACAGAGACAAAGACTACGTGGTACAGGATGATCAAGTCCTCATCGTCGATGAGTTCACCGGACGTATCATGCCGGGCCGTCGTTACTCAGACGGTCTTCATCAGGCTATAGAGGCAAAGGAAAAGGTAAAGGTAAAACGTGAGTCAAAAACACTTGCGACCATCACGTTCCAGAACTTTTTTAACAAATACCATAAGAAATGCGGTATGACCGGTACCGCCGTAACTGAGGAGAAGGAGTTCCGTGAGATCTACGGTATGGACGTCGTAGAGGTTCCGACCAATCTCCCTGTTCAGCGTATCGATCATCAGGATTCAGTATACAAGACCAAACGCGAGAAGCTGAATGCTGTCGTGAATGATATCAAGGAAGCTCATGAGAAGGGACAGCCTGTTCTCGTGGGTACCATCAACATCGACGCATCTGAGGAGCTCTCGGCGATGCTCAGCAAACAGGGCATCAAGCACAAGGTCCTGAATGCGAAGTTCCATGAGATGGAGGCAGAGATCATCGCCGATGCAGGTCAGATGGGAGCTGTTACCATCGCTACCAACATGGCCGGACGTGGTACGGATATCCAGCTTGGCGAGGGCGTCAAGGAACTCGGTGGTCTGAAGATCATCGGTACCGAGCGTCACGAGTCCAGACGTATCGACAACCAGCTGCGTGGACGTGCCGGACGTCAGGGAGATCCCGGTGAGTCAAAGTTCTATATCTCACTCGAGGATGATCTGATGCGCCTGTTCGGTGCTCAGAACCTGATGAACATGTTCAACTCACTCGGAATCCCCGAGGGCGAGCAGATCCAGCACAAGATGCTTACGAACGCCATCGAGCGTGCACAGAAAAAGATAGAGAGCAACAACTACGGAATCCGTAAAAACCTTCTCGATTACGACCAGGTAAACAATGAGCAGCGTGAGATCATCTACGCTGAGAGAGCGCGCGTGCTAGACGGAGACAACATGCGCGAAGTCATCCTCGGAATGATCGAGGAGCAGGTTGAGCGTTACGTAAGTCACGTGATCGGAGTCGATCAGGGACCGACCGCTGAGAATATGGCAGAGCTGAATGAGCTTTTGCTTCCTATCATCCCTCTCGAGCCTATCGGTCCGGCTGATTACGAGGGCAAATCAAAGGAAGAGCTCACACAGTATCTGAAGGAACGCGCCATCCATCTGTATGAGAGCAAGGAGGCTGAGTTCCCTGAGCCTGAGCAGATCCGCGAGATCGAGCGCGTGGTCATCCTGCGTGTGACCGACTCTCACTGGATGAACCATATCGACGATATGGATCAGCTCCGTCAGGGTATCGGACTTCAGAGTCTCGGCCAGCGTGATCCGGTAGTTGAGTACCGTATGCAGGGCTTCGACATGTTCGAGGAGATGATCACATCCATCCGCGAGGAGACCGTAAAGATGCTCATGCACGTACGCATCGAGCAGAAGGTCGAGCGCGAGCAGGTGGCTGAGGTCACCGGAACCAACAAGGATGATTCCATGGCTCCTACCCAGAGAAAGGTCGAGCAGAAGGTCGGAAGAAATGATCCATGTCCATGTGGTTCCGGCAAAAAATACAAGCATTGCTGCGGCCGTTGACAACATCATTTTCATATGGTGTGACAGACAACGACGCAAACGGTTTAGGAGAAAAAAATGGTAGCACTCGATAACATAAGAATAGAGCTGCAGGGCTATGAAAAGCCCTTGGAGGAGGTCAGAAAATCCCTCAACTTAGAGGATAAAAAGCTTCGCATCTCGGAGCTTGAGAGAAATATGGAGGCCCCGAACTTCTGGGATGATGCGGACGCTGCTTCCGCATCCATGAAGGAAGCCAAGGACTTGAAAAGCATAGTCGAGGAAGCCGACGGATTGACTTCAGACTATGACGATATCATGACCCTGATCGAGATGGGCAACGAAGAAAACGACGAATCTCTGGTGCCTGAGGTCGAAAACGAGTTCGAAGAATTTAAAAATAGATTTGACACTTTGCGCATTTCCACCATGCTCACCGGTGAGTATGATATGGAAAATGCCATCCTTACTCTCCACGCCGGAGCAGGTGGCACGGAGAGCTGTGACTGGGCCAGCATGCTGAGCCGTATGTACCAGCGCTGGGCAGACAAAAAAGGATACAAGGTTGAGATACTCGATTCCCTGGACGGTGATGAGGCAGGACTCAAGTCCATCACCATGCAGATAGAGGGGCCGAATGCATACGGCTACCTCAAAAGCGAACACGGCGTGCACAGACTGGTGCGTATATCACCTTTCAACGCACAGGGTAAACGTCAGACATCCTTCGTGTCCTGCGATGTGATGCCTGATATCGAGAGAGAGATCGACATCGAGATCGCGGATGATGACATCCGTATCGACACATATCGCTCGAGCGGAGCCGGTGGTCAGCACATCAACAAGACCTCCTCTGCTATCCGTATCACGCACTTCCCGACAGGTATCGTCGTACAGTGCCAGAACGAGCGATCACAGCATATGAACAAGGACAAGGCTATGCAGATGCTCAAGACCAAGCTCCTTATTCTCAAGCAGCAGGAGAACCTTGAAAAAGAACAGGGTATCCGCGGCGAGCAGATGGAGAACGGTTTCGGCTCTCAGATCCGTTCCTACGTGATGCAGCCTTACACCATGGTTAAGGATCTGCGCACCGACGCCGAGACAGGGAATGTCCAGGCGGTCATGGACGGAGACATAGACATGTTTATGAATGCATATCTGAAATACATTAATGAGCAGTAAGGTTTATGCTTCGGATTTGGGGGGATTGCTATGAAGGAAGTTGTATGCTTTTACCTGAAAGGTCGTGAATTCGGCGTTGATGTGTCTCAAATGAGAACGATCGCAAACGAAACCACGCTCATGCCCAGAGAAGGGCTCCCTTCGTTTGTCAAAGGGATCGTGGATATCCACGGTGAGCAGATACCTCTGGTCGACTACGAACAGATACTGAAGATCCCTGACAACCAAAAAAGAAACGAACTCAGATATGTCGTGCTGAATGTCCCATGCGGTGCATTCGCTATCGAGTGCGACGGAGTTTCCGAGATCGTGAATGTTGAGGACAGTTCGGTACAGGGTGTCCCGGGATTTTTTAACCAGGATGGAACAAATTACGCTGATTGCGTGATACAGAAAAAGAATAAAGCACTTGTGGTCGTAATGAATCCGGCCGGCATGCTTACGAAGGAACAGTCATCAGAGCTCAAAAAGGTAATTGATGAGCTCGAGGAAGAGCGCCGGGAAGCCGAGAGAAAGCGTATCGAGGAAGAACGTCGCCGCAAGGAAGAGGAGAAACGTCAGCGTGAGGAAGAACTCGCGAGGATGAATGAAGAAAACAAAGATTCGGGAAACTCTGATGATAAACCGGATCAGTCACAGGAGGAAGACAATGAGTAAGATAGCAGTTTTGGGATATGGAACCGTCGGATCAGGCGTGGTTCAGGTTCTCACAACAAATGCGAATATCATAAAGGATAAGGCCGGCGAAGCCATCGAGGTAAAGAGAGTTCTCGACCTCAGAGATTTCCCGGGCGATCCCGTAGAGAATATTGTTACACATGATTTTACCGATATCGAGAACGACGACGAGATCTCCGTCGTTGTCGAGACCATGGGCGGAACCAAACCCGCATACGACTTCGTTAAACGCTCTATCCTCAAGGGCAAGAGCGTTTGTACCTCAAACAAAGCTCTCGTGGCAGATCACGGTACCGAGCTTATCCGTCTCGCCAAGGAAAAGGGCGTTCACTTCTTCTTTGAGGCCAGCGTAGGCGGCGGGATTCCTATCCTTCGCCCGCTCTCAAGATGTCTTGTCGCAGACGAACTGCTTTCGATCAACGGAATCCTGAACGGTACGACGAACTTCATCCTGACCAAGATGTCAGATGAGGGCTCCGCGTACGAGGATGTTTTGAAAGAGGCACAGGCTCTCGGATATGCCGAGGCAGATCCCACTGCGGATGTCGAAGGCTACGATACCTGCCGAAAGATAGCGATACTTACCGCTCTCGCCTATGGCGCGCAGGTTGACTACGAGGACATCTCGACAGAGGGTATCTCAAAGATCACTGATAAGGACATATCATACGTCAAAAAAATGGGCAAGGTGATCCGTCTCCTCGGCTCCGGCAGGCGCGAGAACGGAAAGCTCTATGCTTTGGTATCTCCGTATATCATCGGCGCAGACAACCCGCTCTACAGCGTGAACGGCGTATTTAACGCCATTTCAGTCACGGGCAACATGCTCGGCGAGGTAATGTTCTACGGACAGGGAGCCGGCAAAGAGGCTACCGCAAGCGCCGTAGTGACCGATATCGTCGAGGCTGTCAAGAACAAAAATATCCCGATAGAGATCCGCTGGGATGAGAAAAAACAGATCGTCGAGCCTTTAGATGACATGAAGAATGCATTTTTCGTTCGTATCGAAGCATCCAAAAAGGATAAGGCTTCTGACATCTTCGGTGCATCGGAGTTTATCGAGGGTGTTGTTGACGGCGAGGTCGGCTTCATCACGGATGTGATGACCGAGAAGGATTTCGCTGCAAAGGCCGATGACCTCGGCATCATCTCCCGCATCCGCTACAACGGATGATCGGACAGCTGAAAGGACTATTATGATCTCAAACGGACAGATGGTCGGGATGATCCTGGCGATTGTGGTACCGATCATGATCGGTATCGTGGTATTTTTACATATAAAGAAGGAACTGAAAGTCAAAGGACTTTTTTTCACGGCGTGCTACGGCGCAGTCGGATATCTCTGGGAGGCCTGGATCTACGCCATGGCCTACAACTGGCTTTCGGCATGGATGATCCAGGAACCGTGGTTTCTGACGGGGATCGGCGATGTCGTGAGACAGATGCTCGTCTCCTTGCTCTATGCGGTTTTCGCCGCAGGTGGGCTGTATTGGGCGGTTTTTCTCGCCAATATGCGTGAATCGGATACAAGGAGGGGCACGACCGTCGGTCTTGGCTTCGGTATCTGCTACACGGTCTGGAACTACTGTCTCGTTTACGGTGCTCCTCTCATCTACGGCTTCCAGATGAAGTTCGGTGGCTTCAATGAGTCTGAGGAGATAAGACAGAAGGTTTTGGGACTGCCTGTCGAGAACATGTATCTGTTTACGCTTGACACTGTTCTGTTTACGCTGATACTCATCGGTACGACTCTCGTGATGGGCTTCTATCACCAGCACGGATGCAAGGGCAGGATGTTTTTGATCGTATTCATATCGCAGTTTTTCATCAAGTTTTTCAACACGCTTTTCCCGACGCTCATGCCGGATATGGTCTCAACGGTCCTGTATCACTTCCTGATGAGCATGTTGGCGATCTACTCGATTTGGATACTTCTTACATATCTGAAAACGGGTAAGGTCTTTATGAAAAAGGATGTAGAGGTTCCTCTGGGCACGAAGGCTGCCAAAAGCTCCGACTCAACAGCGAACTTCACATACGCAGGGAATAAAAAGAAATTGAAATGACAATCAGACTTGAGAGGGGGAATTTAATCCCCCTCTCAAGTCTGATTTTATCCTTATAGTAACAGTCTTTTTGCCTGACTTATATCTGCTGTTTCCTGCAGCCTTCACAGTGATCTTGTAAGTACCCTTTTTACACTTGGA
>CAMVOY010000011.1 GCA_947169235.1 uncultured Lachnospiraceae bacterium
TGAGCGCAGATATGAAGGGAGAGAAGGATCTTTTGACACTTCAGATCCGTGGGGACGGTCCCGGAAAGGGGCTTGTCGTGGCTGCTGACTCGATGGGTCACGTAAAGGGTTATCCGATCGAACCACTCGTGATCATACCGGCCAATGACAAAGGGAAGCTGGATGTACGCGGAGCGCTCGGTGCAGGTACGCTTGGTGTGGTTTTTGACAGCGGATACGGAGAGCCGTATTCAAGTCAGATAGAATTGGTTTCAGGGGAGATCGCAGAGGATATCACATATTATTATGCTACATCCGAACAGACTCCGTCTTCCGTAGCACTCGGCGTCCTCATGAATAAAGACAATACCGTCGCCCAGGCAGGCGGTTATCTGATCCAGCTTCTGCCCGGAGTGGAGGATGCCGTCATTGATGATCTCGAGAAACGCCTGAAAGACACTCCGTCAGTTACGACTCTTTTAGCATCAGGCGAAGCTCCCGAGGATATAATCAGTGATATCCTTAGGGACTTCTCACCGAAGTTTTCCGATGAAAAACAGGAGATATCCTTTTACTGCAACTGCTCTAAAGAGCGGGTACAAAAGGTCCTTATCAGTCTCGGGAAAGATGAACTTAAAGATATGATCCGCGAGGGGAAGCCCACGGAGGTGCATTGTCATTTTTGTAACACTGATTATGTTTTTTCCGTAAAAGAACTAATGGATGTGGTAAACCACTAAGACATATGGTATAAGGTAGTGGATACTGTAGTTGGTAAATCATTATGGAGGTGTGCAATGAAAGAAAAAAGCTTCTATGGAAGAGAGCAGGCTACGGTGCCTGCTATCACGGATGAATATCCCGGTATAGACAATCCTGTCACTTTATATGAAAGATTGAAACACATATGGTGTGAGTACACCTGCGCGCCCAGACTCCGTGAGGAATGGAGCGAGGAAAACATCACACTCGGACAGTGCTCGATAACTGCTTTTTTAGTGCAGGATATATTCGGCGGAAAGGTCTATGGTGTTTTACGTCCGGGCGGAAACTATCACTGCTATAACGATGTTGATGGTCATGTATTTGACCTTACCAGTGAGCAGTTCGGCGACGAGGTTCTCTCATATGAGGATAACCCGGAACAGTTTCGTGAGGTGCATTTTCAAAAGCTCGAAAAAAAAGAGCGGTATGAGTATTTGTGCAAAGAATTAAAAAAAGGTGGAATACCCTCTTAGATTATGATACAATAAAGTCTGTATGACTTTAAATGATCGTAAAATGTTACGAAGGGGAAAGAATGTTTAAAAAACTATCCGAAACTTGGAACGACCTGAATCGGTCAATATACACCGGAAAAAGGTTGAAGGCAAATCTCAGAGCACTGACGATCGTCAGCTTGTTTACCGCGATACTGGGATTTATACTTATCGTCTTGGATTTGATCGTAAAGGAATACGAGATGATCCTGCCCTCAGCCATAACTTTTCTGGCCGGAGTTATCTGTGCAATATTATCAGGGGTGCTCAAGCGCAGAAACCTTGCAATACTGGTACCGACGGCTTTTTGTTTCATTGCGTTTTCTTATTACGCCATTACCGGAGCTGCAGCAGGTACTGCCATCCTCTGGTCTCTGTTATTGCCTATCGGAATGGGATATTTTGTCAGTGTTAAATACAGTATCTATCTGTCCGCATACTATATAATTCTATATTCGGTTTTGTTTTACAGCCCACTTCGTGAGTATGTAAAACCCTATTATTCAGATGGCCTTATGGCAAGATTTCCAATACTTTTTGCCAGTATGGCTATTTTTACCTCGATCGCGATGATACAGTATCACAGAAGTATCCTTTTTGAGATCGAGTACACTTTCAGATTGAATGAAGAGGTTAAAAAACAAACGGCTGTTGCCAAGGAGAGAGCTGAAAAGATAGAACAGATGTCTTTCCAGACCATTCAGACTCTGGCATATGCGATAGATGCCAAAGACCCATATACAAAAGCGCATTCGACGCGCGTGAGTTCATACTCCGTAAAGATCGCAGAAGCTTTGGGTTGGGATGAAGAAAGAGTTAATAATCTCAGGTATGCAGCATTGTTGCATGATATAGGAAAAATAGGAGTTCCGGACTCTATCCTAAACAATCCGAAACGACTTCCGGAGGTTGAATACGAGATAATCAAATCCCATACGACCATGGGTGAGGAAATACTAAAGGGCAGAAGCAGTATTCCTGCTGCCGCAGATGTTGCACTCAGTCATCATGAACGTTATGACGGAACCGGTTATCCGAACGGCCTCAAGGGGAAAGAGATCTCTGAGGAGGCGAGGATAGTCGCGATAGCTGATGCTTTTGATGCAATGAATTCTGATCGTATATATCGTAAGGCATATAAAAATGATCATATAAGTCACGAGCTTATTAAGGAACGTGGGCGCCAGTTTGATCCTCATTTTGTGGATGTATTTATCAGGCTTTGGGACAGCGGTCAGCTCAATGATATCATGAGAGAGGATAGCGCGGGAACGGATGAACCGACTGAGGTATCATCGGCACTTTTGCAGGAGGTTATGGAGTCGTTTGCTGCGCAAAATGCGGCTGATGAGATCGATGTCGCGACCGGTATTATGAGTCGAAATGCCGGTGAAAGTGCGATCGCTCATGAAATGAAAGAGAACGAAGGATGTTTTGTATTCTTCGATCTAGATAATCTGAAAAGGATAAACGATATAAACGGTCATGAGGCAGGCGATAGGGTTCTCCATATGGTTGGTGATACTCTCCTTGAGAATCAGAAAGGGAATATGTGCTGCAGACTGGGCGGTGACGAGTTTATTCTTTTCATGAAGAATATATCAAAAGAAAATGCGGCATCTCAGATAGAAATAATACTTAGTGAATTTGAAAAAAAGAAAGAAGGCGATTCAACTGTTTCCATTGGTTCTCTGTCTGCCGGAGCCGTCATGTGTACGCCTGATGATGATTATGAAACGATATACAATAAAGCTGATAAGGCGCTGTACAGTATCAAACAAAACGGAAAAGACGGTTATGTTTTTTATACTGATGAACTCGAGGATTTCAGCAGTGAACGGGTGGATGTAAACAAGATGGTTTCTGCCATTGAAAACAGTGGAAGCTACAGAGGCGCTCTTGATGTTGAGTACAGAGAGTTTACCAAGCTGTATGAGTTTGTCGGAAAGATGGAAAAGCGATTCGATCAGCAGTTCAGGCTTATCATGATCTCTCTTGATCCGGCACCGGGTGAAGAACTTCATGAGGAGGAGCTTGACCGGGCTATGTATTATATGGAACGGTCGATCCTGCAGGCTATCCGGGATGTTGATATTTTTACCAGGTACAATCGCCAACAGGTGCTGGTCATCCTTCTGGGAACGGATGAGTCAGGCGTAAAGAGCGCTGTCGATCGTATATTCCGTGGATTCTTTAAAATGAATGGAAGCGGCAGATTCTCACCATCTTATACGGTGGTTGAGAAGTGATGAAGAGGTATAAAAGTTGTGGCATAATACCGGATCATATGGTATAATGTAACAGATTCTGTGGTTGGCTTTTCTTGTGCAGGTGTGCATGAAAAACTTTATGCCGGATAATAGGAGTAAAGACTATGAATAGTACTTACAGAAAAGAGTTGATACGATCGATCTGTTCACTCACACTCGCTATGTCTTTGGTGGGTACAAGCATGGGAAATGCGGACATAGCAAGAGCTGATACAGTAAAGACTACATACGTAAAGACCAAAGTAAAGCTTAAATCCAAGTGGAAATACGCAAAGAATTCAAAGATAAAAAGCGGGAAAGCCATACTCTATACCGTCACCTCATCAAATGCCAAAAACATAACGGTATGTATAAATGCCGGTCACGGAACAAAGGGAGGCGAGAGTGTGAAGACTCTGTGCCATCCGGATGGCAGCCCGAAGATCATCAGCGGCAGCACCAAGGCAGGAGCGATCTATGCTGTTGCCGTAGCCGGCGGGATGAGCTTTAAGAACGGAACGAGCGAGTACGCAGCTACACTCAAGGTGGCAAAGAAAGCAAGAAAGCTTCTTTTGGATAAGGGATACAATGTTCTTATGATCCGCGAGAAGAGCGACGTCCAGCTTGATAATATTGCTCGTACTTTGATCGCAAATCATTACGCTGACTGTCATATAGCGATCCACTACGACGATGATGGTTTGTCGTACGACAAGGGATGCTTTTTCTGCAGCATTCCAAACAGTAAAAGCTACAAGAACATGGAGCCAGTCAAATCTCATTGGAAGGAGCATATGAAGCTCGGTAAAAAGGCAGTTGCCGGACTTGTTAAGGCCGGTATTAAAAAGATGGGAAATGGAACACTGGCTATGGATCTGACGCAGACATCATACAGTACTGTTCCGTCGATAGATCTCGAGGTCGGAAATCAGTGCTCAGATCTTTCATCTAAAACAATAAAAAAAGTAGCAAAAGGAATTTGCTATGGAGTAGATAAATTCTTCAAGGCTTATCCGGTCCACTGATATATAATAAAAAAAGAGGAGAGAAGCAAATGAAAACAGAAAAAAATGAAAATGTTATAACCATTTATCTCGAGGGAAGGATTGACTCCACAAACGCACCCGATATTGACAATGAGATCATGGATACCCTGTCGCAGAACGAGGGGGCGGTTCCCGTGTTTGACGCATCGGGCCTTGAGTATATCTCGAGTGCCGGACTCCGCGTGCTGATGAAGGTCAGAAAGACATTGGAACAGCCGGTCGATGTAGTAGAAGTTTCATCAGAGATTAATGACATTTTCGAGACCACAGGTTTTACAGATCTTCTGAATGTGAAAAAGAAGCTGAAGGAGATATCTGTCGATGGCCTTGAGCTGATCGGAGCAGGCGGTTATGGAAGTGTGTACAGGATAGATGATGAGACGATCGTTAAGGTTTATCATGAAGGTGTGTCGAGAGACTTTGTTGAGAGTGAGAAGGAGTCTTCTAAGGATGCATTTAAGTTCGGAATACCGACTGCCATTTCCTTTAACACTGTTAAAGTTGGAAGTCAGTACGGTGTGATCTACGAGCTTTTTAATGCAAAGACTATGGCGCAGCTGATAACTGATGATCCGTCGAGACTGCAGGAGCTCGGTGTAAAGATGGCGCTGAAACTGAAGGAACTCCATCAGATCGAAGTGCCGGCTGACAAGGGTTTCGCTGATCGAAAGGATATCCTAAGGGACTTTATTTCTCAGCTCGCAGGAGTGCTTACCGCGGATGAGATCGGAAAGATGAATGCCCTGCTCGATAGCATACCGGACAGAAATACATTTTTACATGGTGATTATAATTCAAAAAATATCATGCTCCAGGATGATGAGATTCTTTTGATCGATCTTGGTGATGCTGCGTACGGACATCCGATATTTGATGTCGCTATGCTGATGCTTGCTTACGTCGTTCTTCCGAACAGTCAGGTACTTGATGAAAAATCACGTCGCCATCTGCTCGGCTTTGACCCTGAGCTCGCTCCGAAAATGTGGGGTACTATGTGTGGAACGTATTTCGGCGTGCAGTCACCTGAGGAGATTGAAGCCATAACAAAACAGATAATGCCTCTTGTGTTTTTCTACGTTGCTTTCCAGGGATTTACTACCGGAAGGGCAACGCCTGAGGTCACCGCGCAGCATATCATCAGAGAGAAGCTGATGCCTCTTCTGGATGCAGGCGTACAGTTGAAGCTTGATTTTTGAGTGTGAGGTAGTCTATGGAGCAGAGTATAAATCTAAGCAGTGTCGGGAATGCCCGTGAGTTAGGTGGTCTCGAGGTTGCAGGACAAGTGATAAAAAAGGGTTGCCTTTTGCGCACTGCAGCGCTCTCGGAATTATCGAAGGAAGATTCGGTTATACTTGAAAAAGAGTACCATGTGTTCGCTATAGTGGATCTTCGCATGAGCTTAGAGAGACATGTTACGCCCGATCCTGTTATCCCCGGAGCGAAGAATCTGTTTCTGCCCGTGATGGAGGGGGAGGATTACGACGATTTTGATGAGGAGACTGCAAGAATGCTCACAGATCCGAATGCGGATCGTTTCGAGTTGATCAAAAAGTCTTATGATATGGGAATGATGGGGGATGACCTCTATGTGGATTTCCTTTTTTCTGATAGAGGAAAGGCGGCCTACGGAGCATTTTTCAAATGTCTTTTAGAATTACCGGAGGGTCGCTCAGTCCTGTGGCACTGTACGGACGGAAAAGATCGTACAGGGGTCGCGTCTATGCTGATACTTACAGCGTTAGGTGCGGATAGAGAAACGATCTTAAAGGACTATATGTTGACGAATAAATACAATGAAAAGAAGCTCAAGATGGCTGAAGCCAGCCTCAAGCATGCGCCTATACCTGATGATCTGAAAGAGCTTGCGTTGTTCGGCGCAGGTGCTGTGATCGAGAGGTATATGACGAACGCTATGGATGCCATGACTGAGCGATGCGGCTCGCCTATGGAGTACCTGTCGACAGAGCTTGGTGTCGGTGTTGACGAAATAGAAAAGCTACGTAATAAGTTTCTTTCTACCCATGGCTGACTAAGCACAAGTCAGTGTAAACGAAGAGGGGGTTGCGAAGCTCGGAGATATCAAGGACCTTGCTAACTCATAATAAAACATTTTCATAAATGGTGGTTGATCTAAAGAAAAAAGCCCTGTGAGCCGGGGCTTTTTTCTTGCTTGACAAACAGCGTAAAACTGTCTACAATCGATGTTGCAAAGGATGTTTTGAAAGAATATGGTGGAGCTATGAGGTTTGAGTACAGAGAAGTATCAGACGGCATATCTATAGATGCTGTTTACGGGGATATCGGTGAGGTCGTAATCCCCGATATGATAGACGGAAAACCTGTCAGGGAGATATCAGCCTACGCTTTTTCCGGTAAGGATATTAATCCTGATGATGGTGACGGGATAGAGTTCAGACTTGCAGGAGATGTGCTTAAGTCCGTCACGCTTCCTGATACCCTGGAAAAAATAGGCGAACTGTGTTTTTATCAGTGCTATGATCTGAAGTCAATATCACTTCCGAATACCGCTATAGAGATCGGAAGTGATGCTTTTATGAACTGCAAAAAGCTTGATACTCTTTTTATACGGGGAAGTGTAAAAGAACCGTCTTCTTTGAGACAGATCCTGCTCCAGAGGACATCTGCCACGGATGTGTGGTTTGATGATGCTGCGATTCATTTTTCTGAGTACTCTGAAAAGTATGACCTTATCGGACCTGCACATATATTTGAGTTAAATATAGAGGGAGAAGGGTTTAGAGCCAGGAAGTGTTTTGACGGTGATGTGTTTGATGTAGGGATGTATGATACCGTTTTTGAAAAAGCGAAGGATACTGAGGATGAAAAGACACTTTGCAAGACGGCGGCGCTTAGGCTGTCAAGGCCTGCAGGGCTTACCGATGAGATAAAAGAAAGCTATCTGGATTATCTTTTATCTCATATGGATGTCTATCTGGATGATGTGATAAAGCATAGGGATCTGTCGCTGATAGAGGGACTCGGAAGAGAAGGTTTTTTATCTGATGAAACAGTAGCTATTGCACTGAAAAAGATGACCGCCGCAAGGTGGACGGAAGGTGTAGCGAAACTTCTTGCGTGGAAGAGTGAGTGGGGTAAATGTAATCTCTGCGTGATGTAAATATGCATCTATGTAGTATAGGCTGATGGAGAAATATGAGTAAAGTTTTATATGAAAACTCACACACGGTGTGGGAGGAAAAAACTGCTGAAAAGGCTATACAAGTTGTCGCCGATGACCTGCTGAAAGAGTTCAGGTTTTTAAGCGGTGCTCTTTTTGCGTTTGAATATAAACCGGATGTAAGACTTATTTCAGCTGCTACTGACGGAGAAAAATACTACTATAACAGTGGTAAAATACTTAAACTCTTTGAAGATAATTATAACTATTTTTTAAGAGCATATCTTCACAGTGTTTTGCACTGCCTTTTTATGCATCCATGGCTGAAAGGAAACAGGGATAAAAGGCTGTGGGATATCGCTTGTGATATCGCTGTGGAACACACCATAGATATGATGAATAAAGATGCTCTGAAAAGACCTGTTAGTTTGATAAGAAAAAAGATATATGATGAGTTTGTATCAGAAGGAAGAACCGTCGCTGCGGTACCTGTTTACAGATATCTCAGGGCGCTTTCATCAGAGCAGATAGAGGGAATAGAAAAGGAGTTTTTTACCGATGACCACGTGTTCTGGCCGAAGGAAGAAAAGCTTTCCGAAGAGCAGATTGCGCTGAAGAATAAATGGCAGGATATAGGAAAGAATACAGAAAGAAAAAAGAAACAGTCAGGTGATCCAGATGAAGATGCAGATGTATCTATGTCAAAGCAGATCAGAGCTGCCAAGAGTAGGCGAAGCTATCGGAAGTTTTTAAAGGATTTCATGGTCATGAGGGAGGAATTAAAAACAGATCCTGATGAGTTTGATCTCGGTCTTTATATGTACGGTCTGAAACTGTATAAAAACATGCCACTCATCGAGCCTTTAGAAACAAAGGAAGAAAAGAGAGTCAGGGATTTTGTTGTAGTTGTAGATACCAGTTACTCGACAAGCGGAGAGCTTGTAAAAGGATTCTTAAATGAGACCTTTAAACTGCTTACCGAGGATGATTCGTTTTTCAGAGAGGGAAGAGTTCATGTGATCCAGGCTGATGATAAGGTCAGGTCTGATAAGGTGATAAAAAGAGTAGATGAGATAGACAGTATGTTTGAAGATTTTGAGATAAGAGGAGGAGGAAATACGGACTTCAGACCGGCATTTCAATATGTGGATGAGCTTGTAGAGGATGGAGCTTTTGAAGACCTGTGCGGGCTTTTGTACTTTACGGACGGCCGAGGGATATATCCTAAAAAACAGCCCCGATATAAGACTGCATTTTTATATTTGGAGCCGTATGATAAAGAGCAGGTTCCGCCGTGGGCGATACAGCTGATGCTGGATGATGAAGAGTTCAGATTTTGGAGGTGAAAAATGAATATAAAAGAAGCAAAAACAGAGGTAATTAATACCGTAAAAACATATCTGAAAAAAGATGCAAACAAAGAGTATGTTATTCCGTCCATACGTCAGCGTCCGCTCTTACTTATCGGCCCTCCGGGAGTCGGCAAAACTCAGATCATGGAGCAGGTTGCGACGGAGTGTGATATAGGTCTCGTCGCATATACCATCACTCATCACACGAGACAGACTGCCGTGGGTCTGCCCTTCATAAAGGAAAAAAAATATGACGGAAAAACCTACTCCGTTACCGAGTATACGATGAGTGAGATCATCGCAAGCATCTATGACCTGATGGAGGAGACCGGACACAGAGAGGGTATTCTTTTTATAGATGAGATCAACTGTGTGTCGGAAACTCTGGCGCCTACCATGTTGCAGTTTTTGCAGTGTAAAACCTTTGGAAACCAGGAGGTGCCAAAGGGTTGGATAATAGTTGCGGCGGGCAATCCTCCCGAGTATAACAAGTCAGTAAGAGAGTTTGATGTCGTTACGCTTGATCGTGTGCGCCGGATCCCTGTGGAAGCTGACTACGGAGTATGGAAGGAGTATGCTGCCTCTGCGGGCATACATCGCGCGATCAGAGGTTATCTTGATATCCATCCGGGAGATTTTTACAGGATGGAGACTGATACCGACGGAAGACATTTCGTGACAGCCAGAGGCTGGGAGGATCTGAGCAATCTTTTGACGGTGTATCATGAGGAACATATACCTGTAACAAAGGATGTCATATATGAGTATCTGTCACAGGAGGATGTGGCAGAGGAGTTCTCCGCGTACTTGGATCTTTACTTCAAATATGAGGATGAGTATCCGATCGATGAGATACTTTCGGGAAGTGCGCCGAGTGTAATTTATGAAAGATTATTAAAGGCCGGATTTGATGAAAGGATCACTGTAGTTGAGCTTATCATCACGGCACTGTTAAACCGAGTGGGAGAGTATTTTTCAAAAAAAGATTCGGCAGGATCAGGTGATATCAAAAGCAGTGTGGCAGCGGCGCTTGAGAGTGCATTCACCTTTATTGAGGAGGCGTTTACATCCGGAAGTGAGATGGTGCTTTTTGTTACCGAGCTTTCCATATCAACGGAAGCTGTACTGTTTTTAATGGAGTCACCGAGTGAAAAATATCTGAAGTATTCAAAAGAGTACCTGACCGGGAGCAGGCGTGGGGAGCTTCTTTCCGAGATCAGATCAAATGAATAAAATATCAGTGGGTAATTGTTATGGGAAATCTGAATGAAATGCATTATGATGCATTTATAAGTTACAGGCACAACGAAAAGGACAGTTATATTGCAAAATCCATCCACAAAAGGCTGGAGACCTTTAAGCTGCCCCGCGCGCTGCGTAAAAACCTTGACTTTGATGTTAAGGGGATAACAAGAGTTTTTCGTGACGAGGAGGAGCTGCCGCTTTCTTCGGATCTTTCGGATACCATAAATAATGCCCTTCAGAACTCCGAATATCTTATCTGCATATGCACGCCCGAGTATCTGAACTCGAGCTGGTGTATGATGGAGGTCGAGTCATTTTTACGTATCAGGGATCATTCGCATATATTGGTTGTTTTGGCTGATGGTGAGCCCGAAGATTCCTTCCCGGAGATACTTACGTTTGAGGATGTACAGATACGGGATGATGATGGGTCTGTCCGTATCGAGAGAAAAAAGATTGAGCCTTTGGCGGCTGATGTCAGAGGGCAGAATAAAAGAGAAACAGATAAAAAAATGGAAGCGGCTGTCATGCGCCTTTGTGCATCTATTATTGGGGTGAATTATGATGACCTCAGGCAGCGTCATCGCGAAGCAAAGCTAAAAAGGCTTATTGCACTTTCAACATGTATAGGTGCCTGCCTTTTGGTTTTTGGAATATTTGTTTCCGTTACTTTTTTGGAAATAAGTCGTCAGAATGATGAGATCACAAAGCAAAATACAGAGATAAATAAACAGAATATGACGATCCGCGAGCAGTATGCTGAACTTCGGGATAAGCATGCGGCCAGTGTCGCGGAAACTGCAAATGAGCAGCTTTCAAAAGGACGTCGCATGGATGCGATAGAGGCTCTTTATAGTGTGATGCCCGAGGATGATAAAACACCATACAATCCCAAAGCAGTTGCGACTCTTTACAAGGCTATGAACACCTATGGGATTGAGAATAAATACGCTCCGGTAAAGACATATGATATGGATATGGAGCTTTCATCCTTTAACGTTTCGTATGATGCCCGGTATATCATGCTGGATGACTACATGAATATCAGAATATTTGATGTGGAAAGCGGCGAAGTTATCGCTGATCATGTCAGACCTTCGGGTGAAGCAGGAGAAGAGTTCACCGGTGGTTTTTGTGGATCTTCCGGTTATATGATTGCGGATAAGAAAACTTGGAGATATTATTCATTAACGGGTGGAAAAGAAAGAACCATCGAATTGGCCGGCGATTATTTCGTATTTAATGAGTCAAAGGATGGAAAGATCACACTGTGTTTCTGCGATGACGTGATCGTAGGTATAGATAATGAAGGGAAAATACGTTATAAGATCGATCTGGAAAAGATGTTTGGGAAACACGACATGCTGAATATATCGAGTGTTTCATTTGATAAAGGTCGGTTTGCATACATGCTAAATGATGGTGAATACATTTACCTTATCGTGGCAGATGAAAAAGACGGAAGCATTATATATTCCGACAAAAAACACTGTGAAAATGCGGTCTCATGTACTCTTAGCGGTGAAACGATCATATATACGACGGCCGCAAGTGTTGAAACAAAGGTTCATGCCGTCGATATCAGGAGCAAAAAACTCCTTTGGGATTCAGTCGTTTCAGAGTATGTTGAAGGGAATATTATTGTAGGTAAAAAGAAGATCTATCTGTATGGAGACAGGATCATAGTGTCTTTGAATGCTAAAGATGGAAAGGTTGTCAGTGTGTATTGTCCGGATGAAACTGTGGTAAAGGGGTGGATGGAGGATGATGGGTTTGCCTATCTGTGTAGTAACGCCAAGTTTTATATTTATAGGGACAATTCTTCTATCGAGTATACCGATACAAAGTTTGTATTTGCTCCTGAAGAAGGTCTCAGAAATGTCACGATCTCCGGGAAGAGTATGTTTTGTTGTAACGAAAGGGCAGATAACGTGGTCAGATACTCTGTGGAGAATGCCAAGGGTTGTGAGAACATCGGAAAGGAATATGAAGGGAAGTATTCTGTCTACCAAAGAGACGAGAATGAAGATGCGGAAGATGTTGATGCTGTATTGAAAAAATCTCCGGATGTAAAAATGGCGATGGTTGACAATGTATTTTATTCGGCGGATAAAAAACTGATTGTCGCGTCTCTCAGAGACCACACGATACAGATTGTAGATGCATCAACGCTAAAACAGCTAACGGTCGTGGATGTCGGAGATCAGGGATGGATAGATGGGGTTCGTTTTTCGGAGCTTACCGGGTCATACATGATCGATTTTCCCTATGAAACTATTATTCTTGACAAGGATTATAACGTCATAAGTGAGACGTGCAGGATCGTGGATGAGGTGGATGGATCGTTTGTTATGATGAACAGCGCCTGCGATTATTACAAGCTTCCATACGTTTCATATGAAGAGTTACTTTTGAGGACCGAGCGGCTCCTAGAAAGCATCCAATCATGAAAATGCGGGTAAAGATACCCGAAAATACGTTATCAGCAGGCAGTTGACGTGGGATAAAAACTGTGGTATTATGGAACGGTATATATATTGGTGAGGGGCATATGCTCCGGAATGGTGATGATGATGAAAAAGTGGCAGCGAAATGCACCATGCTGGTGCGGGAGTGGAAAAAAGTATAAGATGTGCCATGAGGCTTTCGACGAAAGGATTCTTTCCTATGAAAAGAAAGGACGCATAGTCCCGGATAGGAGTCTCATCAAATCCGAAAAGGATATTGAGGGCATTAAAAAGAGTGCGGTGATCAACATGACCGTGCTCGATGAGATCGGTGAAAAGATCCATGCCGGGATGAACACACAGGAGATCGATGATATCGTGGCTACGACCACGGCGAAGATGGGAGGTATCCCGGCTGATCTGAACTACGAGGGTTATCCGAAGAATGTCTGCACTTCGATCAATGATCAGGTGTGTCATGGTATACCTTCAAAGGATGTGATATTGAAAGACGGTGACATAATAAATGTCGACTGTTCGACCATACTCGACGGGTATTTTTCAGATTCCTCGAGGATGTTTATGATAGGTGATGTCGATCCCGAGTGGAAGAAACTTGTTGAGGTTACCAAGGAATGTATGGAGATCGGGATAAAAAACGTAATCCCGTGGCACTTTATGGGCGATATGGGACATGCTGTTCACCAGCATGCTCTCGATAACGGATACAACGTCGTCAAGGAGATCGGTGGACACGGATGTGGACTCGAGTTCCATGAGGACCCGTTTGTAAGCTATGTTTCAAAACCGGGGACAGAGATGCTCATGGTGCCCGGGATGGTATTCACTATCGAGCCCATGGTGAACATGGGTACGGACAAGATCTTTATAGATGAAGACAATGGTTGGACCGTGTATACTGATGACGGATTACCGTCAGCGCAGTGGGAGGTCGAGGTACTCGTGACTGAGACTGGCTGTGAGGTGTTATGCAGCTAAAGTTTTCGGTAAGATAATTATATAAAACAGTAAATTTTTACATAAAAGAGGTGCAATAATGCGTAAGGAACTTGAGAAAACCTACAATCCGAAGGAGATAGAGGACAGACTCTATGAGATGTGGATGAAAAAGGGTTACTTCCATGCGGAGGTAAATGAAAACAAAAACCCATATACTATCGTGATCCCGCCGCCGAACATCACCGGCCAGCTTCATATGGGACACGCTTTGGATAACACGCTTCAGGATATTCTTATAAGATTCAAAAGAATGCAGGGTTATGAGACTCTGTGGATGCCGGGTACGGACCATGCGTCCATCGCGACCGAGGCAAAGATCGTTGAGGCGATGAAGGAAGAGGGCCTCACGAAAGATGATATCGGAAGAGAGGCTTTTCTTGACCGAGCATGGGCCTGGAAGGAAAAGTTCGGAGGGCGTATCGTTTCACAGCTTAAAAAGATGGGCTCGTCCTGCGACTGGGAGCGCGAGCGCTTCACTATGGATGAGGGCTGCAGCCGTGCGGTGAACGAGGTATTTGTAAAGTATTATGAAAAAGGACTCATATATCGCGGTGAGCGCATCATCAACTGGTGTCCGCACTGCCTGACTACGATCTCGGATGCTGAGGTCGAGTATGAGGATCAGAAGGGACATTTTTGGCATCTGCGCTATCCGTTTGCAGACGGAAGCGGGGCAGTAGAGCTTGCGACCACACGTCCCGAGACACTTCTCGGTGATACGGCGGTAGCAGTAAACCCGAATGATGACAGGTATAAGGATCTCGTCGGGAAGACACTTATCCTTCCTATCGTACACAGAGAGATCCCTCTGATCGCAGACGATTATGTGGATATGGAGTTCGGTACGGGTGTCGTCAAGATCACACCGGCACACGACCCGAACGACTTTGAGGTGGGAAGCCGTCACGACCTTCCTATCATAAATGTCATGACTGATGATGCAAAGATCACAGATGATTATCCTGCGTATGCGGGTATGGATCGCTATGAGGCCAGAGAGGCTATCATAAAGGACCTCGAAAAGGAAGGTGCTCTGATAAAGACAGAGGATCATGACCACAACGTCGGTACCTGCTACAGATGCGGTACTACCGTGGAGCCTCGTGTATCAAAGCAGTGGTTTGTAAAGATGGAGCCGCTCGCAAAGCCGGCTATCGAGGCGGTGAAAAGGGGCGAGACAAAGTTCGTCCCGGATCATTTTGACAAGACATATTTTCACTGGCTTGAGAACATCAAAGATTGGTGTATCTCCAGACAGCTTTGGTGGGGACACCGTATCCCGGCTTATTACTGTGATGACTGCGGTGAGATGGTCGTTACGAAAAACGGTCGTCCGACCTGCCCGAAGTGCGGCAAGCCTATGTGTCAGGATCCGGATACGCTGGATACCTGGTTCTCATCTGCACTGTGGCCGTTCTCGACACTGGGGTGGCCGGAGCAGACAAAGGAGCTTAAGTATTTTTATCCGACAAATACTCTTGTAACGGGATATGATATCATATTCTTCTGGGTTATCAGGATGATGTTCTCGGGTATCGAGCACACCGGACAGACTCCGTTCGACACGGTTCTCATCCACGGACTCGTGCGTGATTCGCAGGGACGAAAGATGAGTAAGAGCCTCGGAAACGGAATCGATCCTTTGGAAGTTATCGACAAGTACGGTGCTGATGCGTTGCGCCTGACACTCGTAACAGGAAACGCGCCCGGAAATGATATGCGTTTTTACTGGGAGAGAGTCGAGGCCAGCAGAAACTTTGCAAATAAAGTATGGAATGCTTCGCGTTTCATGCTGATGAATTTCGAACAGAATGAGGGTCTGGATTATGAGTCTGTGCAAGCCGATGACCTTACTGCTTCGGACCGCTGGATCCTTTCAAAGCTCAACAACTTAACCCGCGATGTCACTGCTCTTATGGAAAAATATGAGCTCGGTATCGCAGTGTCCAAGATATATGATTTCATCTGGGATGAGTTCTGCGACTGGTACATCGAGATGGTCAAGCCCCGTCTCTACAGCGATACGGATACGACCAAAGCGGCAGCACTCTTCACGCTGAAGACTGTGCTTATAGATGCACTGAAGCTTTTGCATCCGTACATGCCGTTTATCACTGAGGAAATATACCAGACTCTGCTTGATGACGATACTCAGTCCATCATGGTATCCGATTGGCCGTTGTACTCGAAACTCAGAGAGTTTGCATCAGAGGAAAGTGATGTGGAACGTATCAAGGAGGCTGTATCGGGTATACGAAACATCCGTGGCGAGATGAACGTGCCGCCTTCACGCAAGGCACACGTCATCGTGGTCAGCGAGGATGAAAGTGTAAGAGAAAACTTTGAAAAGAATAAAGTGTTCTTTGCTACACTCGGTCTCGCCAGTGAGGTGAGTATCCAGTCTGACAAATCAGGTATTGCCGATGACGCCGTATCGGTTGTGATCGAGGGTGGAACGATCTACATACCGTTCGCTGAGCTTGTCGATGTTGACAAGGAGATCGAGCGACTCAAAAAAGAAGAGCAGAGGCTTGCATCAGAGCTTGCCCGCTCCGAAAAGATGCTTTCGAATCCTAATTTCGTTAACAAGGCTCCGGAGGCAAAAATAGCAGAAGAACGTCAGAAGCAGGAAAAATATCAGGGTATGATGAAGCAGGTCAAAGAAAGACTGCAAAACCTGCAGAAATAATAACAGGGGCGTGCGTTTTGCGCAGGCCCTGTCAGAAGTTGAAGGAGTGATACGTATGTTGAATTTTGACGAGGAACTCGCTAAATTCGAGCCCTGCCAGGATGTAGAAAAGGTAGAGGACGTCGTTTATAACAATGACCTTCCGGATGTGACTGATATCATCCGTGAGATCATACAGGATGCTAAGAATACACTATAATTTGGAGGAAGAGACATTATGAAATGTCCCGTATGCGGTGCCAAGGTAGCAGACAATGTCTATCAGTGCAGCTTCTGCGGATCTGACCTGTCTGTCATCCAATATTTGAAGCGTGTTTCGGGCACCTACTACAATATAGGACTGGAGAGAGCGAGAGTCCGCGATCTGACGGGATCCGTGGCCGCGCTAAGGAAGAGTCTGCGCTTTTATAAGGAAAACAAGGACGCGAGAAACCTTTTGGGACTCGTGTATTACGAGATGGGTGAGATCACGGCAGCGCTCAGTGAATGGGTGCTCAGCAAATACCTTACTCCCGAGAAAAACAGCGCTGATTACTATATAGATACACTTCAGAAAAACACTGTCGCAGTGGATGCGACAGATCAGACTATAAAAAAATACAATGCTGCGCTTCAGTCTGCGCAGTCAGGAAACGCTGATCTTGCGATCATACAGCTGAAAAAAGTAGTGAGTCTCAATCCGCACTTTATCAGGGCGGCTCATTTGCTTTCTCTGTTGTACATGAAAGAAAAAGAATATGCAAAGGCAGAGAAGCTTTTGCAGCGAGTGAGAAAGATAGATACAAATAATACGACCACGCTCAGATACTTAAAAGAAATATACGAAGAGACCGGTGGCGGAGAGATCCATGACAAGACTAAAAAAGCCAAGCCCAAAAAGGATCCTCTCGAGAATGTAAAACCGGTTGGAGCGTATCGCGAGGAGAAGAGATCTCTGATGCCGTTTATGTATCTGGTGATCGGACTGGTTGTAGGTATCGCGGTAACATTCGTTCTTATCAGGCCTACTCTTATGAAGAACAGTATGGATCAGGGCAGTGAGATCGCTGATGTAAATGAAAAAATATCCGTCAAGGATACTCAGATATCTGCAATGGAAGGCGAAAAGGAAGACCTTCAGAATCAGATAAATGATCTGCAGGAAAAGATCAAAAATGCTGATACAAAGGCTCAAAAAGAATCAGAGAATTACGAAAAGCTTTTGAAGGCTGTCTCGATGTATATCGCCGGAGATAAGCTTGGTGCCATGTCTGCGGTTTCGGAATGCTCAAAGAAGGATTTTGCTCTGAAGGAAGCAAAGAGCCTGTATACTACGGTATCGACTATCACTGATCAGGAACTCACCACGCTGATCACCAGAGCGAGGGAGACCATCAACACAAGCTATGATGAGGCACTGTCTCAGCTCAAGGCTTTGAATAAGGTCGCTCCGAACAATCAAAAGATATTGTATCTGATGGGACGCTGCTATCATTACAAGGGCGACAAGAAAAGAGCCAAGAAGTACTATGAAAAAGCTCTCGCGATCCAGTCCGGAACGGAAGATGCGGTACAGTCTCAGAGATATCTTGACGAGCTGAACGGTAAGAGTGTCGCTGAGAATACGAACGAAGCTGAGGGCAACAACGAAGGAAACAATGAAGGCGAAGACGATACCGGAGAGAATGGAGATACCGAGGAGTAAAGAGGCTGTATATGAAAGAAGTATTTCCAAAGTATTATGAGAGTTTCCGCTGTATAGCTGACAGGTGTGAGGACACCTGTTGCGCAGGATGGGAAATTGATATTGATGATGCAAGCTATGATGCATATATGCGCGTCGGGGGAGACCTCGGCGCGCGTTTGCGTGCATGTATAAAAACCTATGGTGAGATGGCCGGGGATGATGCGGAGTATGAGGAGGTCTATGAGCAGCATGGATTTGTGCTAACCGATGATATGAGGTGTCCTTTCCTTGATGAACATAACCTCTGCGATCTGTACAAAGAGCTCGGTGAGGATGCCCTCTGCGAGGTATGTACAAACACTCCCAGAAACTTCTTGGAGTACAGAGTTAAGGGTGCCGGTATGATCCGTGAGATATCCATCAGTGCTAGTTGCCCGGAGGCTGCGAGACTTATCTATGCCTCGGGTGAGACCATGCGATTTGCGGAAAGAGAAGCCGATGATGAATCAGGCCTTTATGATGATGTTTCTGATGAAGAGGAAACAGAAACAGAGGAGGAACTCGGACTCTTTTTAAGGGATGTCAGAGATGAAGCGATCCGCATACTTCAGGACAGGAAACATTCATTGCATGAGAGGCTCAGACTGTTTCTCATGCACGCCGATGCGGTACAGGAGCATATCAACTGCTGGGAGGCAGGAAAAGAGGATCTGCCTGAGAAGGTGAGTGTCGGTGAGTCCGGATACGATGCGCCTCATTGTGACAGGGAGGAAACAATCTACAGACATTTTCTGATCAGGATGGGAACTTATTCGGGGCTTGCGAGCATAGGTCCGGCTTGGGCTGAAAGGATGGAACTTTTGGCGGAGAGCTTTATAGGTGAAGCAGATGATGAAAGCACGGAAAACGATGAGAACCCGGGAAAAAGCGGATACCGTGACACATATATCAAAACGACAGACGACTTGGATAAATATCTGACAACTAATAAAAGGGCCTGTGAATACGAGCATCTGTTGGTCTACTACGCATTTTTGCTGCTGAACAGAAGCATAGATGACTATGACTACCTGGGCAAAGCAAAGCTCGTAGTTCTCAGCTATCTTATGAACAGGGATATGGACGCCGCGGTATTTTTGAAAAAGGGTTCCATGGAGAAGACGGACCGTGAGGAGAACGCACGAATATATGCCAGAGAGGTCGAGCATGCTGAGGAGAATCTTGCAGATCTTTTTGAGGAGATTCTTTTCGAGAGGGCGTATGATAAGGATGCCCTTATAGCCATACTTTAACCAACCCTATCGTATGATAATGATATTTTTCGTAGTCTGATTTCTTAAAGATTTTCTTGACAATTTCCTAATAAAAATGTAAAATAATGATAACTGTGGTGCTTCGGACAAATATAGGGGACCGGACACGCAGATAACTAAATATAAGGAGGTGCACCGACGTGCTACTTAATGTTGTTGTAGGTGGCGTCGCTGTGATCCTCATTGTCGTCGCATTTTTGGTTGGACGTAAGGGTGGAATGAGTTATCAGAACCGTCTGAACGATGCAAAGATTGGAAATGCTGAAGAAAAGGCAAGGGAGATCATCGATGAAGCGCTGAAGACCGCCGAAAACAAGAAACGAGAAGCCCTGCTGGAAGCTAAGGAGGAAAACCTCAAGGTCAAGAATGATCTCGATCAGGAGGTCAAGGAGCGAAGAGCAGAGATTCAGGAATACGAAAAGCGCGTACTGAGCAAGGAAGAAACACTTGACAAGAAAACGGATGCACTCGAGAAACGGGAACGCTCACAGCAGCAGCGTGAGAAGAGCTTTGAAAAGGAAAAGGAAAGAGTTGAAGAACTCCGTCAGAGCCATATGCGCGAGCTTGAGAAGATTTCCGGTCTCACCTCTGAACAAGCAAAAGAGTATTTATTAAAGCAAGTTGAAGAAGATGTAAAACATGAAACCGCGGTAATGATCAAAGACATGGAGCGTCAGGCGAAGGAGGAAGCGGACAAAAAGGCGAAAGAATACATCGTCTCCGCGATCCAGCGCTGCGCTGCAGATCATGTATCGGAAACTTCCATTTCTGTTGTGCCTCTGCCGGGCGATGAGATGAAGGGAAGGATCATCGGTCGAGAGGGACGCAATATCAGAACCCTCGAGAATCTGACCGGTATCGACCTTATCATAGATGATACGCCTGAGGCAGTTATCCTGTCGGGCTTTGATCCGGTGAGGAGAGAGGTTGCCAGGATCGCTTTGGAGAAGCTGATCATCGATGGACGAATCCATCCTGCTCGTATTGAGGAGATGGTTGAAAAGGCACAGAAGGAAGTTGAGACCACCATCCGCGAGGAAGGTGAAGCAGCGACACTTGAGGTTGGCGTACACGGAATCCATCCGGAGCTCGTGCGTCTTCTGGGTCGCATGAAATACCGTACCAGCTTCGGTCAGAATGCATTGAAGCACTCGATCGAGGTAGCTCATCTATGTGGGCTTTTGGCAGCGGAGGTCGGCGCTGATGTGCGTACGGCCAAGCGTGCCGGACTTCTCCATGATATCGGTAAATCCGTCGATCAGGAGATGGAGGGAACTCACGTACAGATCGGTGCGGATCTGTGTCGCAAGTACAAAGAGACACCGCTTATCGTAAATGCGGTTGAGGCTCACCACGGAGACGTGGAGGCTGAAAGTATGATCGCCGTACTGGTACAGGCGGCGGACGCGATCTCGGCAGCGAGACCGGGGGCGCGAAGAGAGACGATGGAGACCTATACCAACCGTCTCAAGCAGCTTGAAGATGTTGCCAACAGCTTCAAGGGTGTTGAAAAATCTTTTGCAATTCAGGCAGGTAGAGAAGTTCGAGTGATAGTGGAGCCCGATCAGGTATCTGATGACGAGATGGTCATCATGGCCAGAGAGATGTCCAAGAGAATTCAGGACGAGCTCCAGTACCCGGGAACCATCAAGGTTAATATCATCCGTGAATCAAGGGTGATAGACTACGCTAAGTAACGCATTAGCAGAATGATACTGCATTATAAAGAGCCCATAAGTATGTGCTGCATACCTAGGGGCTCTTTTTATATTTATTGCAGAGGCGTTTGGCCTGATTTACGATCAATATTATCGGGATCTCCAAGATGATAAGTATAACAAGTATCGCCAGACAGTGAAGCGCGTATGTGGGAGAAGAAGGCCCCGGTATCCGGTGGACTATAAGCTTCCATAATGAGCGGGCGAGATCGTTAAGTAAAAACAGAGAGTTTGTGCACATTATCGTTATTGAATTGATCCCCAAGTATCTGAGGGGTCCGAGCGGGATATGTTTATAAAGCCAATCGATGATAAGTATCACCCCGAATGAACCGGTAAGAGCAGTGACATAAAACAGGATCGGATAACAACCTACGTCGGTCTGACGCGGGTGCACGGCTCCGTTAAGCCATGACAGCCACACGGTCAAAGCAGAGAAAAATACTCCGATTGCGAGTCTGACCGCATTGTCAGGGATCCTGTTATAAAGGGTGTATGCAAGATAGCCCAAGATCATAAACCAAGCAGCGAGAAGCGAAACCGACGGGATGCGGATCGCGGATCTGAGGAGTGTGCCCACGAAGCCTTTTCCGTACATGCCCGAATATGATGTGTTTAGAATACCGAACCCGTAAAATATAAAAGGGGTTATGATCAGATATATTATTCTGAGTATAATGTGTGAGCGCATTATGAAAAAAAAGACAAGCTTCCCGAAGAAAAATACGGGGATGAACCACAGCGCCGCTACGCCGACCAAAGATAAGGTCTTTTTTATCTCTTTGTAAAGGAGTTCCCATTGATCTTTGTGAGCACAGAGATTATAAACAAAACGTATAAGAAGACCTATAAAGCTGAAGCAAAAGTAAGGGATGAATAGATGCTTGGCCAGGCTTATGGTATACCTCGCAGGTTTGTGTTTTAAAAATCCCCCGGTATGTGCGGTCAGAAAACCTGAAGCGATGAAAAACAGGGGGTTGATCATGGAAGTTATTAAGCACTCCAAAAGACTCGGTGAGCTGGTGATATGTACCAGCATGACCAGGATCATGCCGAATCCTCTCACGGCATCCATATAGTCGAGTCTGTTTGTTTCGGTGATTTCCTTTTTACGCTCTGAGATCAAATGAATACCTCTTCATGCCTCCCACCGGAGCTTCCGATGCGAGGAAATCCTTTACTATGTCGACATCTTTTTCTTTCGGATTCATCGTACCCTGAAAAGCGAATCCCTGCTCATTTATGGCGTCTTTCAGCATCTCCATGTTTTTTGAGAACAGAGCCTCGGTATCCTTTCTGTCTGTATAGAAGGCGGCAGTCACTGCCGTGTTCTCACGGGTGATATGTATATCGAGAGTCCCGAGGTGATCCATTTCCAGATGCAGGACTGCTTTAAGCTTGTTTGGATTCTTTCTGAGGTTTTCTTTGCGAGTCATTACATACAGATCGCCGTGGGCGTTCTGGTTTTGGAGCTTGATCGGCAGCTGCATATATTGGAAGGTCTCATTAAGAGCTTTCATGAAATCCAGGTTTTGATTCATATCCTTGGCGGTCCCTGAGAGATCCGAAAAAAGGTCCTTTCCCAGAGTGGTCTCGGAAAAATGTTCTAATGCTACGAATTGTTGATTCATCCTATCGTAAATCTTTCTCATCGAGCCGTCTTCCTTCATTTCTTCAGGAGAGAGCGTCCAGTTCGTCATAAACTGTGACTTGATGAGAGTCTGAAAGCCTTTATCTGAAATGAGCTTACCGGATAATTCGTCTGACAACTTTGGAAATTGTTTCTGTAATTCGCCGAGTAGCTCCCTGGTCGTAGCGGTTCCATCTGCAACAGCTTTTTTGAGATCTTCCGGTATCGGGTAGTCCTTCAAAAGATTTGAAAATGTTTCTCTTTCATCGGGCGAAAGAGAATAGCCGATCTGTTCATGGATAAACGGAGTTCTGAAATCCTCAGCCATACCTGACTGCGCTACCGCGTGACGGATAGCTCCTGCTGCGGTGTCTGTAAGATTATTAAAAAGGCTTTTCATTCGCGACAGTGCGCCGGGATCGGAAGCTTCGGAAGATTTTTCATCTGCTCCCGCTACCATGGCAGCCTCTTCGTCCGTAAGAACGGATGGGTTTTCGGAGTTCATCTCCTCGAGTCGTGATGCTATTTCGGGAGATGCGTTTGCCAGAGTCTTTATGGCATCCTGCAGTGAGAGCTGCTTCCCATCCGCATCGGTAAGAGTCATCTCCTCGCCGCTTAGCTTTAATAGCGTCTCGGTAGAAACCGGCTTTCCCTCAGCATCGAAGAAAGTAGGGATCTCGGCCTCTCCGGGAAGAGTCTTTTCGTGGATCAGGGTTGTCTCTTCCAAAGAAGGATCGGTGCTCAGTGCCAGTCTGATAAGCTCGGAGCCGACCTGCGCTGAGAGTCTGGGGACCTTCTCGCCTACAGAGCTGAGCATCTCCCCGATGGAATCAGTCAGAGAATCCATCTTATATAAAAGCTGGTGCGAACCATTTTTGTACTGTTCAAACTGTTTGACGGACTCCTCGGTCATGCTCATCCCGAGCCTGTCCATCGTGATAACGGCATCGACACCGTTTGTCGGAAATTTCGATGTGAGTCGGATCGCATTCATGATGCTTTCCTTCGAGATGGAGCGACCGTTTTCCAATAATGACTGAACTATATCCAGATTCCTGTCGGTCTTTGGAAGCCCTGCCTCCTCGAGAGCCTGGTCGACGGTGTCATCCATGCCCAGGAGATAATTGTCGCCATATGCCTTAAGTATGATCTTGTTGTCCTCAAGGCTTGCTACGCGGAAACCTGCCTTCTGACCTATGGAGTAGTTCGAAGCATCTTCGAGCTCGCCCGTAAAGGAAGCTCCTTCGCCGAGATCCAGAGAGATCCTGTTCCCGTGAACATCGGAAACTACACCCTTTAGCACCTGGCCCTCGCGCAGGGACAACGTGGTATTGCCCGTACGGTATGTACGCGTACGGGTAGTCTGCGGTACGGCACCCTGGCCGCTCCCGTTATTCTGGATCATGTTGCTTCCTGCTATCGCCATTTTACATGCTTCTCCGTTTCAAGGTATTTCCTACGTGAATCGTGTCATAACACTGCATATATATATCGGCATGCGATACAGTTTCATTTTATAGATGTTTTTTGATTTTGTAAAGAAAAAAGTGTTGACAATATGAATAAGAGGTGGTAAAGTATGATTAGCACTCAAGGAAAGCGAGTGCTAACGAATCAAAAAAGAAAGGATTAGCGCATGGAGATGGAGCTGACCGATCGCAAGAAAAAGATTCTCGAAGCGATCATCCGTACTTATATGGAAACAGGTGAACCGGTCGGATCACGTACCGTATCGAAGTTTACCGATCTGAACCTAAGCTCGGCGACGATCAGAAACGAAATGGCTGATCTCGAGGAGATGGGTTATATTCTTCAGCCGCACACATCGGCAGGGCGCATCCCTTCTGATAAAGCATACAGGATGTACGTTGATGAGATCCTAACGACGAAGGACAAAGAAGTCAGCGAAATGCAGAACATCATGCTGAAGAGGGAGGACAAGATAGATCTTCTCTTAAAGCAGGTGGCCAAGCTTTTGGCGCAGAATACGAATTATACCTCGATGGTCACCAAGCCGAGGTATGAGCACCGCAGGATCAAGTTCATCCAGCTGTCGCGTACCGGAGAGGATCAGATACTGGTTTTGATCGTCACGCAGAACAATCATGTGATAAACAAGTTCATCAGCACCGGTCAGGATATCGCCGAGAACGATCTCGCGCAGCTGAACTTCCTTCTGAACACCGCGCTCAACGGACTTGATGTTACGGAGATATCGATCGCGCTCGCACAGAAGATACGCGGTCAGGCGGGAGAGTACGAGGAGCTCGCGACATCGATCATCGATACGATAGCATCATCGATGACGGATGATGATTCGGAGATATACACTTCGGGAGCGACAAACATCCTCAAGTATCCCGAGCTCACCGACAAGGATAAGATGGAGGGACTCCTTTCCACCTTTGAGGAAAAGCAGATGCTCACCGCATGGGCAAATGATGTCGGCCCGGATGAGAAGCAGGAGCATGCCATCCAGGTATATATCGGCGAGGAGTCACCGATAGAAAGCATGAAAGACTGTTCGGTGGTCACGGCCACCTATCAGATAGAAGAGGGTGTATACGGAAAGATCGGAATTGTAGGACCAAAGAGAATGGACTATGAGAAGGTCGTCGGAACACTCGAAAACTGCATGAAGCAGTTAGATGATATTTTTAAGAAAAATGACAAGGCACTGCCTGACAAGAGCAAAAAGTAGGAGATGGAAAAATGAGTAAAAAAAAGGAGCCGGATGTAATGACGGCCGAGGAACTCAAGAGAAAGGTTCAAGCAGGAGAGGACGTCACTGTGACCGATGAGGATATGACGGAAAAAGATGTCGAATCCGAAAAGGCCACTAAGAAAGGAAAAGGTGATGCCAATGGAGATGGAGTCTCAGACGATAAGCCCGGAGACCCGGATCAGACGGATGGCAGCGATGCTGATGAGTCTGGCGACGATGAAAAATCCGAAAAAAACAAGCGGAAAAAGAAAAAAGATAAAAAAGACCCGCGCGATGAAAAAATAGCGGAACTTGAGGAGATCAGGTTAAGGCAGCTCGCAGAGTTTGAGAACTTCCGAAACCGCTCCGAGAAAGAAAAGGAAGCCCGCTTCGACATGGGTGCAAGATCGGTAGTGGAAAAGATCCTTCCGGTAGTAGATAACCTCGAACGAGGTCTCGCAGGTCTCTCGGACGAAGAAAAAGAATCGCCGTTTGCCAAAGGCATCGAGGCAGTCTACAAACAGCTGATGACATCGTTTGGCGAAATGAATGTCACGCCGATAGAGGCTGTCGGTAAGGAGTTCGATCCGAATCTTCACCAGGCAGTCATGCACGAGGAAGACGACTCGGACGACACTAATCTCATAACCGAGGAACTCCAAAAAGGTTACATGTACAAAGACACCGTCGTAAGGTATTCAATGGTAAAGGTAAAGAACTAGTTACAAGCGTCGATGCGGCGTTCGCAAACATTTTGAGAGCCCTTCAGAATGGGCGAGTCAAAATGTTTGTCGAACATCAGCGCGAGACGCGCCAATTGTTATAATATCCATAGAAAACAAAAAGGAGAGTGATTAAAATGGGTAAAATAATCGGAATCGACTTAGGAACAACAAACAGCTGCGTGGCAGTAATGGAGGGTGGTAAGCCCGTAGTCATCGCCAACGCCGAAGGCTCACGTACAACGCCTTCGATCGTCGCATTTACAAAGGATGGCGAGCGTCTCGTCGGTGAGCCGGCAAAGCGTCAGGCGGTAACAAACGCTGAAAAGACAATCTCATCCATCAAACGTGAGATGGGTACCGATTATAAAGCGACCATCGATGACAAGAAGTATTCACCGCAGGAGATATCAGCTATGATCCTTCAGAAACTGAAGGGTGACGCAGAGAATTACCTCGGCGGCGAGAAGGTAACAGAGGCAGTCATCACTGTACCTGCTTACTTCAATGACGCTCAGCGTCAGGCAACAAAGGATGCCGGAAAGATCGCAGGACTTGATGTAAAGCGTATCATCAACGAGCCTACCGCAGCAGCTCTTGCTTACGGACTTGACAACGAAGGCGAGCAGAAGATCATGGTATACGATCTTGGTGGTGGTACCTTTGATGTTTCGATCATCGAGATCGGTGATGGTGTCATCGAAGTCCTCTCAACATCAGGAGATAACCGTCTCGGTGGTGACGACTTCGATAAAAAGATCTGTGACTACATGGTTTCAGAGTTCAAAAAACAGGAGGGCGTAGACCTCTCAACAGATAAGATGGCTATGCAGCGTCTGAAGGAAGCAGCAGAGAAGGCGAAGAAAGAGCTTTCTGCTTCTACTACCACAAACATCAACCTTCCGTTCATCACTGCAACAGCAGAGGGACCGAAGCATTTTGATATGAACCTCACACGTGCGAAGTTCGATGAGCTGACAGCTGACCTTGTAGAGCGTACGGCAACACCGGTTCAGAACGCTCTTAAGGATGCGGGCATCACAGCATCAGAGCTTGGCAAGGTTCTCCTTGTCGGTGGATCTACACGTATCCCTGCCGTACAGGACAAGGTAAAGCAGCTGACAGGACATGATCCTAACAAGAGTCTTAATCCGGATGAGTGTGTGGCAATCGGTGCTTCCATCCAGGGTGGTAAGCTTGCCGGCGATGCAGGTGCCGGAGATATCCTTCTTCTGGATGTCACACCGCTTTCACTTTCCATCGAGACAATGGGTGGTGTAGCAACACGTCTTATCGAGAGAAATACAACTATCCCGGCTAAGCACTCACAGATATTCTCAACGGCAGCTGATAACCAGACTGCAGTGGATATCAACGTAGTACAGGGTGAGCGTCAGTTCGCCAAGGATAACAAATCACTCGGTCAGTTCCGTCTGGACGGTATCCCGCCGGCAATGAGAGGAACCCCGCAGATCGAGGTTACATTCGATATCGATGCAAACGGTATCGTAAACGTTTCAGCCAAGGACTTGGGAACAGGCAAGGAGCAGCACATAACCATCACGGCAGGTTCCAACATGAGCGACGAGGAAATCGATAAGGCTGTCAAGGAAGCAGCTGAGTTCGAGGCTCAGGATAAAAAGAGAAAGGAAGGCATCGATGCCAGAAATGAAGCTGACTCGATGGTATTCCAGACAGAGAAAGCTCTTAATGAGGTAGGCGACAAGGTTGATCAGTCCGAGAAGGACAAGGTGCAGGCAGAGATCGACAAGGTAAAAGCCATCCTCGATCGTACACAGGCAGAGAGCATGTCGGATTCAGACATCGATGAGCTCAAGGCTGCCAAGGAGTCTTTGATGAATGCTTCACAGGCTGTGTTCTCAAAGATGTATGAGCAGATGCAGGGTGCTGCCGGTGGAGCAGGTCCTGATATGAGCAATATGGGCGGCATGGGCGGCCAGGCAGGTCCGGCACCGGATCAGAACGCCGGCGGCTCTGCAGACGATGATGTTGTTGACGCAGACTTTAGAGAGGTGTAATAAATGGCGGACAAACGCGATTATTATGACGTTCTCGGTGTCGATAAAAATGCCGACGACGCTGCGTTGAAGAAAGCGTATCGTGCACTTGCAAAGAAATATCATCCGGATACCAATCCGGGCGACAAGGAAGCGGAGGCCAAATTCAAAGAGGCCTCCGAAGCCTATGCCGTCCTGAGTGATCCTGATAAGAGAAGACAGTATGATCAGTTTGGTCATGCTGCTTTTGACGGTGCAGGCGGCGGTGGCGGATTCAGCATGAATATGGATGATATCTTCGGAAGCTTCGGAGATATCTTTGGTGATCTGTTCGGAGGGGGCTTTGGCAGGTCGTCGCGAAGATCTGCTGATCCGAACGCTCCTCAGCGCGGGGCCAATCTTCGTACTCAGGTGCGCATCTCCTTCAGTGAGGCGTGCTTTGGAACGGAAAAAGAGGTTGAGATCCCGTCAAAGACCGAGTGCAAGAAGTGCGGAGGAAACGGCTGCAAGCCGGGCACGCAGCCTGTCACATGTGGACAGTGCGGTGGATCGGGCCAGGTGGTACACACCCAGCAGTCTCTTTTTGGAATGGTACAGAATGTATCTCCGTGTCGTGCGTGCTCCGGAACAGGAAAGATCATCCGTGACAAATGTCCGACGTGTAAAGGGTCGGGTTATATCACGAAGCATGAAAAGCTTTCCGTGACAATCCCTGCGGGTATCGATCATGGTCAGAGTGTCAGACTTCGCGGCAAGGGCGAACCCGGAAAGAACGGCGGAACCAGAGGAGATCTTCTCGTAGAAGTATATGTTGATCGTCATCCTGATTTTGAGAGACATGATATCGACATTTATTCTCTGCATCATATCAGCTTCCCGAGAGCAGCGCTCGGTGGTGAGGTGATCATCCCTACCATCGACGGAGAGGTTGCATATAATGTTAAACCGGGAACTCAGTCGGGTACACGTATCCGCTTGCGTGGTAAGGGTGTTCCGACTCTCAGAAACAGTAATGTCAGAGGAAATCATTATGTAGATGTTATTGTGGATGTCCCGACCAGTCTTAATAAAGAGCAAAAGGCACTTCTTGAACAATTCGAGGAGACTCTTGGTAACAGCAAAAAAGGTAAGAAAAAATAAGATAAGTAAAAGAATAATTCAGTTTAGAATTCAGGCGTGTCCCAGGCTTCGGCGGATGCGCCTGTTGGCGTTTTATCATATACTTCATCATCGTCGTATTCATCATCACGTGAAGCTGAAGCGGGCACTTTATCGTAGGCTTCTTCTTCGCCATAGCCATCATCATAGGAATCGTCGTCGAACGCTTCCAAGGATTCGGCTTCCTCGGATGATTCCGTATCCTCGGATGGATGGGTGTCCGCAGTCAGAAGTGCAGCCATCTCCTCCTCTGTGAGATCCTCACGGAGGTTACCGTCCTCATCGTAGAATCGATCTGCGATGCTTTCTTCGGAATTATCGTATTCACCATCAAAAGACTCCTCGTTCGGATCCCCTGCGAGATCATCCGCTGTGGTGTCAACGATATCGGTAAAGATGACTACCGGTTTTTCAACCCGGTACTGATAGAATTTGATGACATTCCCGCTTACGTTAGCAAGGGGGATTGATTTCGTGAGTTCGTAATTTCTCTCGTATGGGAGATTGTAGTAGAAATCGTTTGGGATACCGACGTGGGTATCGTAAGCCAGGAGCTCTTTAGAAAACAGATCCATAGCTGTCTGAGCATCCATGAGAGCGCCTCCTTAACTTCAAAAAACCCAACATCTTGTACCAAACCTCATTATAATATACAATGATATTACTTGTCAAGAAGTATTCCATACGGGTTCGGAAAGCGTGCCATCACGGACATGTATTCAAATGGTTTTTTGAGTAGTAATATACTAAGCCTTAGTCTGTTCTCACGCTGTTAACGCACCAGTTTGCCACATCTGCCGTCACCGCAGAACTCACGGTTTGCTTCACATCGTAATCCTTCGCGCTCGGCTCCTTCGACCCCGGGAAGAGATAGTGTCCGAGTGACTTGTACTGATGGTATGCCGTATGTGCACGTCCGGTAAGCAGCGACTGCCATTTTTCAAAGAACTTTAACGGTGTTTCAAAATCCTTGTCGCCCTGCAAAAAGAGAAGCGGAATGGTGTTATTTTTTGATATAAAGTATTTTGCGTCACTCTCCGTTTTTGTTGCCTCGTCCATGTAGCTCATGTCCTCATGTTTTGTCGGTTTGGCACCGACCATTATGAGACCGCTTACCCTGCGGCTGCGCTTTTCTATGATGGCGGGCAGGTATTCGCAGGCGTCTCCCCAGGCCATGACAAATACGGCTCTTGTGTTGATCTTGTTTAAGTAGCTTGCGGAGTCTATCGCCATCCATGCGTCCTTGAGAAGGTATTCCCTAATACCGGCTTCCGCGGAGGCCGTGTCAGGATACTGGTTGGCGCGCTTGTTATAACGGATGGAGGCTATGCCGCGCAGAGCCAATCCGTGAGCCACATCCCGGAGAGGAGTGTTTCTCGCATAACCTAGAGTGCCGTCCATATCCGAATCATCCCTGTCGCTGATGAGTATGACGACGGGTGGTTTTTCTTTTTCGTCGATCACGGCCTCTCCGACAGGCAGGGTGAGTTTTGCATCCAGGACATATGGATTTCGGCCGATCTTCATATCCTGCTCTTCGTAGCGGCTTCCCTTCGTGGCGGAGGCTGCAAGGCGTGTATTATCGAACCAGATGCCCGCGAGCTTTCCGGCTTTATCATATACATAACGGATAGTGGCACCGTCGTTTCCTTCGTAGCGAAGAGTGACGGTGACTTCGGTATAATCGTCGAGCTTTTTTTCGGTAGCGCTCTCGATATCAAGATAGTTGCCAAGATCCGAGGTTACGCTCTCGAATGAAAGACTTAGATCCTGTGCGCTCGTTTGGCTTTTCAGAAGGTCCGTGGCATCTTCCATCACTTTGTCGGCCCAGCCCTTGATGATCCGGTCGGAGTACTCGATGCTCCTTTTCTCCAGATCGGTTGAGTACACAGCTGATCCGCTCGCAGTCTCGGGTGTGAACTCCGGCTCCATGGTCGCAGCAGAGGCGGAGGCTGCCTGACCGGATGAGGACATCCCGAGTACGTCACGCTGCTCGGTGGTCGTATCGGCAGACTCGAGCTTTTTCGACTCATTCCAGGATGAAGCCATATAGTAGATCACTGCGATCGCGACAAAAAGCACGATCGTCACCAGCAAATATCGTTTCATTCAGATTAACCGTTCCTTTTTCATAACTTATCTCGTGTATTTCTTATGATAAATGTTCGCCCCGCTATTGTCAATATCCATATTTTCTGTTATACTGTAAAAGTGCGCTCAGGCGCAGAAATCCATTATTTAGGAGGGGTGAACATGGCATGGTATGAGGAAGCCAGATTCTATCACATATACCCGTTGGGGCTTTTGGGGGCACCGCAGGAAAACGATTACGGTGAGCCGGTTTCGAGACTGAAGAAGCTCGATCCGTGGATTGATCACATGAAAAAACTCCATATCAACGCACTTTACATCGGGCCGCTTTTTCAGTCGGGGTCACACGGCTATGATACGACTGATTACAAGACTCTTGACAGCAGACTCGGTACTAACGAGGATCTTAGGGAGTTTGTGAAAAAATGCCACGACTCCGGTATTCATGTTATACTTGACGGAGTTTTTAATCACACGGGAAGAGACTTTTTTGCATTTGCCGATATCAAGGCAAACCGCGAAAACTCGCAGTATAAGGACTGGTATCGCGGAGTAAACTTCGGCGGGAATAACGAATACAACGACGGATTCTCATATGAGAACTGGGGAGGATACAATCTTTTGGTCAAGTTAAACCAGCAGAATCCGGCGGTGAAGGACTATATTGCCGAGGTGATACGTTTCTGGGTCAGTGAGTTTGATATAGACGGACTCAGGCTTGATGCCGCAGATGTGCTTGATTTTGATTTCATGAAGCATCTCAGATATGTTGCAAACACGGTAGGAAAGGATGATTTTTACCTGATGGGTGAGGTCATCCACGGAGAGTACAACCGCTGGGTAAACGATGAGATGTTGCATTCCGTTACAAATTATCCCTTGCACAAAGCGCTGTTCTCGGGCTTCAATGATCACAACTTTTTTGAGATAGCCCACACATCCAAGAGAATATGCGATATGGGGCTGAACAGACCAGATGGCAGACATCTTTACAATTTTTCAGACAATCATGATGTCGAGAGGATCATAAACAAGCTTAATAACAGGGCGCATTGGAAACCGGTTCATATTCTTTTGTACACCATGCCCGGTATCCCGTCGATCTACTACGGTTCGGAGTTCGGCATCGAGGGTAAAAAGGAACAGGGTTCGGATGCGTCATTGAGACCGGCTATTAACCTTGATGATTACAGGGATGCTTACGAGAATAACGAATTCACAAAAACCATCATGGCGCTCGGGAAGGCAAGAGAGCAGGAAAAAGCACTGACATACGGCAACTACCGTGAGCTTACTCTCACTACCACGAACTATGCGTTTGAAAGAGAGCTTGATGGACGCAAGGTTATCACTACCGTAAACAACTGTGGAGACGAGGCTCACTTTGATGTGGAGGCTCCGAACGGAACCTACAAAGGTGCGATATCCGAAGCGGAGGTTAACGTGACTGATGGTCGTCTCAGAGTGACGATCGCTGCGGATGATGGAGAAGTGTGGCTGCCGGCGTGAGCAAAAGAGTGCAGATTTATAAAAAAAACCTTTACGTAAAGAGAAATTTGTATTACAATACAATATACTACAGTTAACTGATAACACACTATACATAAGAAAGAAAAGAAAGGATATGATGTAAATGAAGAAGATAGGAGCATTTTTGTGCCTGATGGTCATGCTGCTATTTGCCGGTATGGTCTGTCAGGGCAGTGAAGCGAAGGCGGCTTCTACCTACAAGATCAAAGTTAACAAGCAGTGTTGTACTGTTACAGTGTACAAGTACAACGCGACCAAGCAGAAGTATAAGGCCATAAAGGCTTTCATCTGCTCGCCGGGATATGCTACTCCGGTAGGAACATTCAATCTGGGAGAGAAGATCCGCTGGCATACTCTCGACGGCCCGACTTACGGACAGTATTGCTCACGTATCACGGGCAGCATCCTGTTCCATTCGGTATGGTATTATGAGCCAAAGAAAAATACACAGTCTTACGCGCAGTATAACAAGCTGGGGACGCTCGCTTCGCACGGTTGCGTGAGACTTACCTGCGGGGATTCGAAATGGATATATGACAATATCCCGAGCGGAACACCCGTAACGATCTATCAGTCGGCGAAGCCGGGACCGCTTGGCAAGCCCGCCGCGATAAAGGTCAAGGGATATCAGGGATGGGATCCGACCGATCCGGACCCGGAGAATCCTTACGCAAAGAAAAATCCGAAGATCAAAGGAGTAAAGAGTCAGGAGATCAAGTACGGATCTGCCTTCGATATCAAGAGGGGCATCACTGCGACCAATACGACAGGCTTTGATGTTACCGGCAGGATAAAGGCTGAGATCTTTTACAGAGCGAGCAAGGCGAATCCGTATGACGAGGTAAAGACTCTCGATACAAAAAAAGCCGGAACCTACAGGGTTGTCTACAGTGTTACCGATGAGATCGGACATACAAAGAAAAAGGCGGCCCTATATACTATCAAGCCGACAAAGATGATCAAAAAGATCACGCTGAACGCTACCGAAAAGACTCTCTATGTCGGAGGAAAGGCTGAGCTGAAGCAGTTTGTACTCGCAGCCAAGGCAATAAAGCCTAATGATGCTTCGATCAAAGATCTCGAGTTTACGACAGGCGGAAAGACGATAGCGACAGTAGATGCTGACGGTACGGTACATGCAAAGAAGGCCGGTGAGGTATATATCACCGTCAGGGCACTCGATGGTTCAGGTGTATCGGCAAGATGTCATATCATAGTTGAGCAGCTCGTAAAGACCGTTTCTCTGACTGCTCCGAGCGGACAGATGAATATCGGTGAGACCATGCAGCTGACATCTGCGGTAGGTCCTGAGAATGCCAAGAATAAAGAAGTCAAATACTCATCATCCGATAAGACCATAGCTACCGTGGATCAGACAGGTCTGGTAACAGCTATAGCACCCGGAACGGTGACGATAAAGGTCAAAGCAAAGGATAAGGGTAAAAAGAGCGCGACCATCACCATACTGGTGATCGATCCAAACGCTCCGAGTCCTGTCAGTGATGGGGCCGTAAGTGTTGCGGGGCTGAGTTTTTGAAATAACAATTGAGGAAAGCAGGTACATTTAAAAATGAGTGAGAGTTACAATCCTAAAACAATAGAGAAAAAATGGCAGGACATCTGGGAAAAGGAGAAGGCTTTTTCGGCGACGGATGATTATTCCAAACCGAAATACTATGCTCTCGTGGAGTTCCCTTATCCGTCGGGACAGGGACTTCATGTAGGTCATCCGCGCCCTTATACCGCGCTTGATATCGTAGCCAGGAAACGTCGTATGCAGGGCTACAATGTGCTTTACCCGATGGGTTGGGATGCGTTTGGACTTCCGACTGAAAACTATGCGATAAAGAACAAGATCCATCCGCGGGTTGTGACCGAGAACAATGTGGCACGCTTCAAGGGACAGCTTCAGGCACTCGGTTATTCCTTTGACTGGGATCGTGAAGTAAATACCACGGATCCAAAGTATTATCACTGGACACAGTGGATATTCCTTCAGCTTTTTAAGAAGGGTCTCGCATATAAATCAGAGATGCCCATAAACTGGTGTACCTCATGTAAGTGCGGTCTTGCGAACGAGGAGGTTGTAAACGGTGTTTGTGAACGCTGTGGAAGCCCTGTTGTCCGCAAGGTAAAGAGTCAGTGGATGTTGAAGATAACCGAGTACGCTGACAAGCTTATTGATGATCTCGATGGACTTGACTATATCGAGAGAGTCAAGGTTTCACAGAAAAACTGGATCGGACGTTCTTTTGGTGCGGAGGTTGAGTTCCAGCTCAAAGGAAAAGAGGAAAAGCTTACAGTATATACAACACGTCCGGATACGCTCTTCGGAGCGACATATATGGTCGTTTCTCCGGAGCATCCGTATCTTGATAAATACAAGGATGAGATCAAAAACTGGGATGCTGTCGTAGAGTACAGAGAGATGGCAGCGAGAAAGTCCGATTTCGAAAGGACCGAGCTTGCGAAGGACAAGACCGGTGTTTGTATTGAAGGACTGACTGCAGTCAATCCCGTAAATGACAAGGAGATTCCGATCTGGGTTTCGGATTATGTACTTATGGGATACGGAACGGGCGCCATCATGGCGGTACCTGCACATGATACTCGTGACTGGGAGTTTGCAAAGAAGTTTGATCTTCCGATCATCGAGGTTATTGCAGGCGGAGACGTGCAGAATGAGGCGTTTACTGATGTGGCTACCGGAACGCTCGTAAACTCAGGTTTCCTCGATGGTATGAGTGTTGCTGAGGCGAAGGAAGCCATCACCAAGTGGCTTGATGAGAGAGGACTCGGACGTCCGAAGAAAAACTTCAAGCTTCGTGACTGGGTATTCTCACGTCAGCGTTACTGGGGCGAGCCAATCCCGATCGTTCATTGTGACAAATGCGGATACGTGGCTATCCCGGAGAGCGAGCTTCCGCTTACTCTGCCTGAAGTAGAGAATTATGTTCCGACGGACAATGGAGAGTCGCCGATAGCAAATTGTACAGACTGGATCAATACCACCTGTCCGTGCTGTGGAGGCCCCGCAAAAAGAGAGACCGATACCATGCCTCAGTGGGCAGGGTCATCATGGTATTTCTTAAGATATATCGACCCTAAGAATGATGAAGCCATCGCTTCTCCGGAGGCACTCAAATACTGGCTTCCCGTAGACTGGTATAATGGAGGTATGGAGCATACTACACTCCATCTGCTTTACTCACGTTTCTGGCACAAGTTCCTCTATGATGAGGGCGTGGTGCCGACACCGGAGCCGTATCAGAAACGTACCTCTCATGGTATGATCCTCGGAGAGAACGGTGAAAAGATGAGCAAGAGCCGCGGTAACGTGGTGAATCCGGATGATATCGTAAGAGATTACGGTGCAGATACACTCAGAACATATGAGATGTTTATCGGAGCGTTTGATGCAGCGGCTGCGTGGAGTGAGAACGGAGTTAAGGGCTGCCGTCGTTTCCTTGAGCGTGTTTGGAAATGTGCGGAGATGGTGACGGATGAGACGGGTATCTCATCTGATCTTGAGACAAAGATCCACCAGACCATAAAGAAAGTAAGTTCTGACTTTGAGACTCTTAAATACAACACAGCTATAGCTGCAATGATGGAGCTTGTTAATGAGTTCTACAAAAAAGGCAGCGTGACAAAGGATGAGTTCAAAACTCTTTTGATCCTCCTTAATCCTGTTGCTCCGCATATAACAGAGGAGCTTTGGGAGTCACTCGGTGAAAAGGATTACCTGTTCAGACAGAGCTGGCCGGAGTTCGATGATGCAAAGACAAAAGAGTCAGTGATAGAGATAGGAGTACAGGTAAACGGAAAGGTGAGAGGAACTGTTTCTCTCGCTGTGGATGCTTCTAAAGAGGAGGCTCTTGCCGCAGGTAAGGCAGCGGTTGCAGACAAGCTCGAAGGCAAGACTGTTGTTAAGGAGATATACGTACCCGGAAGGATATTGAACATTGTTGTCAAGTGATCCTGTGGGGCAGATCTCTGAATGAAATACAAGTCACTGCGAGTGGTATATGAGTAGAGTATTAAGGATATTTGCCATAGCTTTTTACAGACTGATGAATGTACTGTTCCCCGTCAAGGGGAACAGACTAGTCTTTTCAAGTAGTGTGGGCAAAAGCTACTCGGGTAACCCGAGAGCGATCTATGAGTATTTGGTGAGTCAGCGATACGATGAGATATGGGAATGCATATGGTTCTATGAAAAAGAACCGTTTGATATTCCCGGGAATGTAAGACAGGTAAGGTATCGCTCTCTCGCCTATTTACGTTTTATGGCCACGGCAAAACTGTGGGTCTTCGACTCGAGGCAGCCTGCCTTTTTGAGAAGAAGACCGGGTACGCATTACATACAGACCTGGCATGGGACGCCGTTAAAGAAACTTGCGCTCGACCTTGATGATGTATTTATGTCAGGCGGACTGGATATTGACACATACAAAAAACACTTTAGAGACAATGCGCACACCTGGGATTACCTGATCTCGCAGAATGAGTTTTCGACCGAGACATTCAAAAGATGCTTTGATTTTAAAGGACGGATGCTCGAGTATGGCTATCCCAGAAATGATGTTTTATTCGAGAAAAATAAGCCGGAATATATCGAAGAGATAAAAAACGATCTTGGTATTCCGAAAGGGAAAAAGGTGATGCTTTATGCGCCTACATGGCGTGATGATGAGTTCACAGGAGATCAGAAATACAGCTTCAGACCGAATATGGATTTTGATCTGATGAGGGAAGCTTTTTCTGATGAATGGGTGATGATAGTAAAGTATCATTATCTGATATGGGATGCTATAGATTGGACACCTTACAGGGGGTTTATTATAAACGTTGATCAGTCAAAGGATATAGCGGAATTATATCTGATAGCAGATGCGCTTATAACTGATTATTCATCAGTTATGTTTGACTATAGTCTGCTTCAGAAACCGATGTTTTTCTTTGCTTATGATCTGGAAAAATACGAGAAAAAATTACGTGGATTTTACTTTGATTATGAAGGGCAGATGCCCGGTCCTATCGCAAAAACAACCGATGAGTTGATAACGGTAATTAAGGATTATGATCCGGGAAAATACACGTTAAAATATAATGCTTTCAGAGAGAAATATAACACCTTTGATGATGGCTGCGCATGCAAGCATATCTTCTCTCTGATGAAAAAAATGGTATCAACGGACAAACAGACAATACTGGGGATAAACAGGTGAAAAAGGAGGAAGAAAATGGGAAAGTATACTTCACTTAGAGATCAGCTTACTATTGAGGAAAAGGCGGCATTGATCCACGCCTCGACATTTTTCAATTCGGGATGTGTAGAGAGACTTGGCATACCCGGACTGAAGATGAATGACGGACCGAATGGTGTTCGTCAGGAGTTCGAGCCGGACAGCTGGAGACCGATCGGAGACACAGCAGATCTGGTTACATGGATGCCTTCCAATACATGCCTTGCATCTACATGGAGCAGGGAGCTCGCCGAGAAGTTCGGTGAGGTGCTCGGCGAGGAAGCAAGAGGACGAGGAAAGGATGTTATCCTCGCACCCGGTATCAATATCAAACGTACTCCTCTTTGCGGAAGAAATTTTGAGTACATGAGCGAGGATCCCGTCCATGCCGGAGAGATCGCTGTACCTCTTATTAAGGGAATACAGAAAAATGATGTGGCTGCTTGTGTAAAACATTTTGCGTTAAATAACCAGGAGCTCGAAAGACTTTTGGTAGAGGCCAAGGTTGATGAAAAAACTCTCCAGGAGCTTTATCTGCCTGCATTCAAGAAAGCATGTTTGGAGGGTGACAGCTACTCGATCATGGGAGCATACAACCGCGCAAACGGAGAATACTGCTGCAATAACAAGCATCTGCTCGTGGATATCCTTCGTGATATGTGGAACTATCAGGGCGTGGTCGTATCCGATTGGGGCGGCGTCCAGGAGACAGAGGCTACCATCGACCACGGCGTGGATATCGAGATGAGTATATTTGATGCGTTCGATGACTATTTCCTCGCAAATCCGGTTATAAAACTCGTAAAAGAGGGCAAGGTTTCCGAGGAAAAACTGAATGAACGCGTAGATCGTATATTGGCACTTTTGGAGAAGCTGCACGTCGGAGAGCCTGAGCACAAACAGGGATCTCTTAATACAAAAGAGCATCAGGATGCCATCGAGGAGGTTGCAGAGGAGGGTATCGTCCTTCTGAAAAATGACAGAAACCACCTCCCGATATCACCTGTACGCGAGGATGGTACATATAAAAAGGTCCTCGTTGTAGGCGACAATGCCACCAGGAACAACGGACTCGGAGGAGGTTCGTCAGAGATCAAGATGCTCTACGCCATCACTCCGATGCTGGGTCTCAATATGACAAGAGGAGGAGATGTTTCGTACAAATGGCTTCCGGGCTATTATCTTGACAACGAGGACGAACTCTCCATCAATGATGAGTGGCAGGCATCGAGTCTCGAGACACAGGAACAGGTTAAGTCGGGAGAAAAGGAAGGCAGCTATGCCGATCTTGTAAAAGAAATGGTAATGTTTGCGCCCGAGGAGACGAGGGATGAGGATGCTATTAAAAAGGATTATGAAGAGAGGATCCTTCCGCATCGCGAGGCTTACAAAAAAGCAGTGCTCGATGCGATACCTGATTACGATGAGGTTATTTTTATAGGCGGTCTGAACCACTCATTCGATGTGGAGGGATATGACAAGAAGTCAATCACTCTTCCGTATGCGCAGGACGAGCTTATCGAGGCCATGGCTGATGCCGCCGGAGACAAGCTGACCGTTGTTATCATGTGTGGCTCTGCTGTGGAGATGCCGTGGATCGACAAGGTTCATTCTCTCCTTCAGCTCTCGTATGCCGGTCAGAACGGAGGCCTTGCACTCGCACGTACTCTCTACGGAGACGTGAATCCGTCAGGAAAGCTTCCGGAAACCTATCCGATAAAGCTCGCCGATACTCCTACGGAAAAATATAATTCATATCCCGGAGAGATCGGTCCCGAGGGACATCGAGTATGCGAGTACACCGAGAAACTCATGGTGGGCTATCGTTATTATGAGACAGAAAAAGTTGATGTACTCTTCCCGTTTGGTTATGGATTGAGTTACACATCTTTTGTTATTGAGAATTGTTCAAACACTATCACGGGGGCACTTGGAAGCGGTCTTTCGATAGAGGTTACGGGAAATCTGAGAAACACCGGAGACAGGGACGGAAAGGAAGTCATCCAGCTTTATGTGGGACTGCCTGAGTCAGATCAGCCGGTGAAACTTCTGAAGGACTTTATAAAGGTTGAAGCAAAGCAGGATAGCTCTACACCGTTTAGTATGTCTATAGATGAGTCGGATCTTATGACCTATGATACGGAAACGAACTCGTTCAGTGCCAAGCCCGGAACATACCACATCTACATGGGGACATCGGTTAGAGATATCGTTTATGAAGTAGAGGTGGAATTGTGAAATACAATGCTTTTATCTCCTACAAGCATGCGCCCGAGGACAACAAGGTAGCGGACGCTATACACAAAGGACTGGAGCGTTTCCACATACCCGGCAAGATCAGAAAAAAGACCGGGGTAAAGAAGATAAACAGGATCTTTCGTGATAAGGCAGAATTGCCTATCACGAATGATCTTAGTGATAATATTTCTTATGCACTCGAAAACTCGGATTATCTTATCGTGCTCTGCTCTACAAATACGAAGGAGTCTGCATGGGTTCCGAGAGAGATCGAGGCATTCTTACAGAATCACACGAAGCGGGATATTTTTACTGTTTTGGTAAACGGAGAGCCGCGCGATGTTATCCCGGAGATCCTCCAGTATGAGGAGAGGGTCGTTACTGCTGAGGATGGCAGTTCTCAGACTGTCCGTATCCCTATCGAGCCGCTTTCGTGTGACTATCGTATGTCATTCAGAAAGGCTAAAAAAGTTGAGCTCCCCAGACTTGCGAGTGGGCTTATTGGCTGTGCTTATGATGATATCATGAATCGTCACAGACAGTACAGATTGAAGGTGCTTGCGGGTGTTTTTTCAATTGCGTTCGCAGTGGTTTTGGGCTTCGCGGGCTACATGTTCTACAGCAGAAATCAGATTCATGAGAATTACCTGGAATCCCTGAAAAACCAATCAAAATATCTTGCAAATGAATCAGAGAATCTTTTTGAAAAAGAGCAAAGAATAACAGCCCTTCAGCTCGCTTTGGAGGCACTTCCAAAGGATGATGACGATGACAGACCGATAACATCAGAGGCGGTAAAAGCACTGACGGATGCCACTCTTGCGTACGAGGGAAATGACGGCGTTAATATTCGCGCGGCGTGGAACTATGAGATGCCCAATATGGTGAATGATTTTAAGGTAAGCAGCGACGGAAAAACAGTTGCTTTACTTGATCTCGGAAACGTTGTGGGAGTGTGGAATACAGAGACGCATGAAAGAAAAATATATATAACTGATGCGACGGAAAAAGTGAGAGGAATAGCTTTTGCCGATGATGCTTCCTTTATCGTATGGATGCAAGAAACGATGCGTTGTTATGATACCGGAAGTGGTGAGAAGCGCTGGGAGGTAACGCTCGAGGGGGATACTTTCAAAGACGGTTCGACCCCGGCATTTCTGGATGATTTTTTTTACATCTATACCGAACATGGCAAACTGGTGAAGTATGACACATTATCCGGAGAGAAAAAGGATGAGTTTTCCATTAGTGAAAAACCCGGATGTGAGGACATGTCCCTGCTTGAAAGTAAGCTGTCCCCGGACAGATCAATGATATTATTCAGGGGATTAAAAGGGTTTGATGAATATGCCTACGGAGTGCTCGATATAGCGTCCGGCGAGGTAAAGGTTTCAAATGTTTTTTCGGAGATGATAAAGGATATCGAGTGGGTTGATAACGGTACTTTTATGGTCGCGAGTACAAAGATAGATAATTCCGCAAGTATGTCTTATGGTGACATGGAAATAATATCCACCGATCACAATAAAATAAGGTGTATAAATATCCCGAATCTTTTGGAGAAATGGAATGCTGATTTTAGCTGTAACGGAGTGAAAATAAACAGTGATTTTGTTTGCCTCGGTAAGGATACAGTAGGTTATTATTCGGGTAATGTTTTCTCGTTATATGACGTTAAAACAGGTGAGGTAAAATACAATAATAATGTCAATTCTTCCATACTTGATGTCAGTGACAGAGATAGCGACGGGACACCTTTATATATCACAGAGGACGGCTCTTATTCGCACCCGGCTTTGACTGTGGATAAGGATGCTGCATACAGAACGAAATACTTTACCGACGAGCTTCGTCAGGTCACTGTGAACCGTGGTGTATATGCCAGAAAAAGAAATGCAAAAGAGGTTATTTATTACAGTGCAGGAATGTATGATAAGGATTGGAAAGCTCTGTCGGAAAACAGCTATCTTCCGGACGGCTCACAGTACACGGTTATCGGATCGTATGGGGACCGGATATATGTGGAAAATGCAGATCATATCGAGTCAGCGGAGCTTTCGGGTGACGAATTAAAATCATCTGAGGCATTACAATTAGAAGGCGATACCAATGAAAACTTCGCGATGCAGAACGGCATACTCTGTTACACCGGGAAAAATGAGAACAATGATGATATCCTCGTGGCGTACGATGTGGAATCGGGCAAAAAAAATGAGAGGATTTTATCGCTGCCTGAGGACCGGATGACATCGAGAATTGTAAGTGCAGCGACAGACGGCACATCTGATGGATTGTATGCTCTTTCAGACGGGAACGAGATCATCGTCTATGATAACAACGGAGAGGAAAAAACACGTTTATCATGCCATGAAATGACACCGCTCGGTATGATGATCATGGATGAAGAGCTGATGGTGTTATATGACGACGGAGGCCTGTATCGTTATTCGCTGGATAATGGCGAATTTGTAAGTAAGACTGATGTTACTGCCTTCCGTCTTAATGCGGCTGACAGAGCTTCCTTTAACCTTGATAAGGATAGTGGACTTTTGTTCATACAGATTGGCAGGATCACTGATATGATCGATATGGACAGCTTTACCCAGACGGCTTACATATTCAACAGTATCGGTTACCTAAAGGGACGAGACATCTTTGTCACGCTTTCAAAAGAATCCGACAAAACGAAGGTCGGTTACTACAGAAGGTATACGGTCGACGAGTTGATCGCCAAGGCTCACGATATTCTTCAAAATGTAACACTGTCAGAGGCTACGAAATCCAGATATGGATTGGATACAAATCGGGACATGCAGTAGCGTGGTTGCGTTGATGTTTTTTACACTTGATTCTCGGGGGATTTTCGTGTATAATTAGGATAAGTATAAGTCTGTGAGGGGGTGATCGTTATGGGAATTGGTCCGGTTAGCGGAATCGGGGGTCTTTTTCCTATGTATTCAGCGATGCCCGTATCCCCTGTCAGCGGTGTGGGAGCAGCGTCACCGCAGTCTGATGGAGTGGCTCAGGCGGTCGCAGGTGTAGGCAGTGCGACCGGAGTTCAGAAGCCGGGAAGCATCGATACCACGGGGCACAGGATCGGGAACGACGGAAAGCCTGAGCCTACCAAACAGGACAAGCGTGTAGGCAAGGCAGAGTGCGAGACCTGCAAAAACCGCAAATACGTCGATGGTTCCAATGAGGGAGATGTCTCATTTAAGGCACCGGCACATATCGATCCCAGCGCAGCGCCTGCCAGGGTTATGGGCCATGAGATGGAGCATGTGGCCAATGCCAGACAGGAGGATGCCAAGGAAAACAAAGAGCTTGTAAGTGTTTCGGTGACGCTTCATACTTCGGTTTGTCCGGAGTGTGGCAGAGTGTACGTGTCAGGTGGTGAGACGAATACGACCATGAGGACGACAAGCGGAGATGGTCACAAGAATGACGCAGCCAAGCAGATGATGAACGGTTACAAGGGCGTGCAGAATCCATACGAAAGAGAGATGAACAAGCAGCTCGCGATGCATGGAGCAGGACTCAATTTTTCGATGGGTGCTTGACATTTTTTCAGATAATACTCACCGGCTGTTCAGATATATGGACAGCCGGTTAATTTATGAAAAAGAGATGAAAGAGGAAAGAAAATGCCGGTAGAGTTTGATGTACAGATGGATGCAAAGAGTTTGAGCGGATTTGTGCTTTATCACAATTATATGAGGCCGGGAGGTGTGATCGGTCTGGTTCTGAGCGTAGTTGCGATCGCGTCGCTCATCATCAGATGGAGCGACTGGACAAGTGTGCAGAGATGCCTTTTGATCGCACTTGCGCTTCTTTTTCTGGTGTTCCAGCCGCTGATGCTTTTGAAAAAAGCAAACGATCAGCTTAATTCCGATGCTTTCAAAAATCCCATGAGATACTTCTTTGATAAGGACGGCTTTACGATATCTCAGGGGGACAAATCGGAGAGCTATGCTTATGTGGACATCAGAAAACCGGTATTCCATAAAAAAGTCATGTACCTGTATATGACAACGGTGTCTGCGCTGATCATACCGAAGAGCAGATGCGAGAGTGATTACGATACGATAAAAGAAATGGTTAAGTCCGGGCGTGCGCGCTGATCGTATTATCTTTGACGGTGAATAAGATCGCGGCTTATGATGCGGCATGTGAAAAGAGCGGATCAGGTAGGAGAAACAAATGTCTGAACAGGTATTCGAAAGCAGGAGTGAAGCGGAGACCTTTGCTCTGGGACAGAGGATAGGCGTGATGGCTGCGAGCGGGGATATTTTTCTGCTTGACGGTGATCTCGGTGTCGGAAAGACTGTCTTTGCAAAGGGCGTGGCAGATGGGCTCGGTATCGACGAGCCGGTCGTCAGCCCTACATTTACGATAGTGCATGAGTACGAGGGCAGGCTCCCGCTTTATCACTTTGATGTATACAGGATCGCCGATCCGAACGAGATGTATGAGATCGGGTTTGACGAGTATCTGTATGGTGAGGGCGTATGCCTGATCGAATGGCCGTCTCAGATCGATGAGATCCTACCGGAGGAAGCGGTAAGGATCACTATAGAAAAGGATCTGTCCAAGGGGATGGATTACAGGAGGATCACGATAGGATGAAGCTTTTGGCCATAGACAGCAGCGGACTTGTGGCGAGTGTCGCACTGCTGGATGATGATATTCTTGTCGGTGAGTATGCGATACACAACAAAAAAACGCATTCGCAGACATTGCTCCCGATGATAGCGGATATGCTTGAGATGGCAGAGATCGATAAAAATGAACTCGATGCGATAGCAGTTTCGGCAGGACCGGGGTCGTTTACGGGACTTCGTATCGGTGCCGCGACGGCTAAAGGTCTTGCGCAGGGACTCGATATACCGATAGTCCCGGTGTCGTCATTGGAAGGCCTGGCATATAACCTTCAGGGCGCAACCGATCCGGTGTGCCCCATCATGGATGCCAGAAGGGGACAGGTCTACTCGGGTATGTATGATGTTGGCTCAACACTTCCCGTAGCTCTTTATGAGGACGGCGCCCGTCCGATCGAGGAAGTGATAGAGCAGGTAAAGACGATCGGAAAACCGGTCACCTTCGTCGGCGACGGTGTCCCGGTGTTTAAGGACCGTCTGATTGACGCACTCGGATTGATTAGTGATGACGGTTCGGTTACGTTCGGTAATGATGCTGTGAGATATCAGAGGGCATCATCAGTTGCTATGCTTGGTAAACTATATCTCGCCGACGGCAGAGAAGTCGCAGCCCATGAGTTCGTTCCCAGATATCTTCGAGCCACCCAGGCTGAGAGGGAGCGTAAGAATAAGTAAGACCACAGCGCCTGGCGGCAGGAGTTTTCTCACAGTGAGTCGGCGTAGCCGCGAGTCGTGAGAAAACCTCCGACCGCGTCCAGGCGCGTCGATATATGGCCGAGCGAGAAAGAAAAGCTCACATAGCGTTCGAGCACGGATGGTAAAACTTGACTATACGCTTGATTTTGTGATATAATAATATGAATTGTTGTGACTTTGAGGAGGAACGGATAAATGCTTGATGTGTGTTTGCTGGGGACGAGCGGAATGATGCCCTTACCCAGACGCGCTCTGACAGCATTGATGACCCGCTTTAACGGCAGTTCGCTCCTCATAGACTGCGGTGAAGGGACACAGATCACGATCCGTGCGAAGGGCTGGAGCCTTCACGATGTAGACATCATGTGCATAACACATGTTCATGGAGATCACGTCGGAGGTATACCCGGACTTCTGTTGTCGATGGCAAACTCGGAACGTGAGGATCCGCTTCTCATAGTAGGCCCGAAGGGAGTTAAGAAGGTGGTTGATTCGCTCAGGATCATCGCACCGGGGTTGCCCTTTGATATTCACTACAGAGAGTTAAGCGAGGATTTTGAGACCATAGAGGGTCCGGGATATGTGGTGGAGGCATTCCGCCTGAGACATACCGTGACCTGCTACGGATATTCACAGATCATAAAAAGAGCGGGAAAGTTCGATCCCGACAGAGCAAAAAAGCTTGACATACCGCTTCCTGCATGGTCCAGACTTCAAAAGGGTGAGACCGTGGAGATAGATGGTAGGACATTCACACCCGACATGGTTTTGGGCAGTGAGCGAAAAGGTCTGAAAGTGACGTATTGCACGGACACCAGACCGATACCTTCTATTGCCGAGCATGCAAAGGGTGCAGATATATTTATCTGTGAAGGGATGTACGGCGAGGAAGGAAACGAAGAAAAAGCAAAAGAAAAAAAGCATATGACCTTCGATGAAGCAGCGATGCTTGCGGCAGATGCAAAGGTAGGAGAGTTATGGCTCACGCACTACTCACCATCGCTGATCAGACCAAAGGATCATGTTGAGAGGGTTCGGAGTATTTTTCCGAATACATTTGCCGGTAAAGACAGAAAAACAAAGACCTTAACGTTTGAGGATGAGGATACACAGGAATAAGGATTTTCCTGTTTGACAGATAAGAAAACTTTTGGGGGAAAAAGCATGGCAGCACTTCCGTCAAAACCGAATACGAAGATGAGCAAGTCGGTGGAGTTCGTCGCTAAAAAGCGCCGTTCTATCGTTACTTTTTCATTTGTCATCTGTCTGGTTGCGGTGGCTGCGATCGGAGGATACTACCAGGTCATGAAACGTCAGAAGATGCAGTCCGAGGTGAAGACGCCGACGACTGAGCTTGAAAAGCTGATCGCGAAAGACCTGGATATCGGTTATCCTGAGACTCCGACAGAGGTTATGAAGCTCTGGGGAAGGCTTAACCAGTGCATCTACAACGCAAAGGTAAGTGATGAGGAGTTCAAATCACTCGCTCTCCAGCTCAGAAAGATGTACAGTTCCGACCTCCTGGATCAGAACCCTGAGGAGCAGCATTTAAAGAAGCTTGCGGATGAGGTTGAGCAGTTCAAGGATGACAAAAAGAAGATAGTCAGTTACTCGGCGGAGACCGGATCTGCGGTGCAGTACAAGACGATAAATGACAGAGAATGCGCGTACATAAAGATATCATATTTCATGAATACCGGTGGAAGATCGTACGCGAAAACATTCCAGGATTTCATTCTCGTAAAACAGAACGAGAGATGGAAGATACTTGGATTTAAAAATGGCAAGCAGGAGGACGCGTCGAAGGAAGAAGCGACGTGATCCGATGAATGATCACAGCCGGCATCAGCTTGGAAGCGAGCGTGGCGGCTGTTTTTATGAGTTGGACTACGGATATTTGTGCTCGACTTGGAGGGTTTTATGGAATTACTGGCGATAGAGAGCTCGTGTGATGAGACTGCGGCAGCGGTGGTACGTGACGGCAGAGAGGTGCTGTCAAACATCATCGCGTCACAGATCGAGACACACAAGCTGTATGGAGGCGTGGTGCCTGAGATCGCATCGAGGAAGCATACAGAGGTAATAAATCAGGTTATAGATGAGGCTTTGTCTAAGGCTGACAGGAGTCTGTCCGATATGGACGCTATCTGTGTGACTTACGGGCCGGGGCTCGTGGGTGCGCTGTTGGTAGGTGTAGGAGTGGCTAAGGCACTCGCATATGCCACGGACAAGCCATTGGTCGGAGTTCATCATATAGAGGGGCATATCGCAGCGAATTATATAGCGCATCCGGATCTCGAGCCTCCGTTTCTGTGTCTGGTGGCATCCGGAGGACACTCGCATCTGGTCATCGTAAAGGATTACGGCGAGTACGAGGTGCTTGGTCGTACGCGTGATGATGCCGCGGGAGAAGCCTTTGACAAGGTTGCAAGGGCTATAGGCCTGGGGTATCCCGGTGGCCCGAAAATAGATAAGCTTGCCCGTGAGGGAAACCCTCAAGCCATCGAGTTTCCGAGAGCTTCAATCGAGGATGCACCTTATGATTTTTCGTTCAGCGGGGTGAAGTCGGCAGTGCTAAACTACCTGAATTCCTGTGAGATGAAAGGTGAAGAGGTAAACCGTGCTGATGTCGCAGCTTCTTTCCAGGAGGCGGTGACGGATGTGCTCACCGATCACACCATGCAGGCGGCTATGGATCATGGTATCCACAGGATCGCGCTCGCCGGTGGAGTTGCATGCAACTCATATCTCAGAGATAAGATGAGTGCGGCCTGTGAGACCAGGGGATATCGCTTTTTCATGCCTCCGCCGATCCTGTGTACGGATAATGCAGCCATGATCGGAAGCGCAGGCTACTACGAATTTATGAAGGGTGTTCGCCATGGATTGGACCTGAATGCAGTCCCGGCTCTCGCTCTCGGAAAATAAACCGAAAAATGTCTTGACAGACAGTATATAAAAATGGTATAATCATCGTTGCTGTGGTCAAGTTCAGCGTTTTTTTGGAGAGGTATCGAAGTGGTCATAACGAGGCGGTCTTGAAAACCGTTTGTCCGC
>CAMVOY010000012.1 GCA_947169235.1 uncultured Lachnospiraceae bacterium
CATATGCTTTTGCAAGCTCTGATGTACCGAAGATCAATGTGATCGTAGGAGAGGCTTACGGAAGCTCGTACCTGTCCATGAACTCAAAGCATATCGGCGCTGATCTGGTGCTTGCTCTGGATTCGGCCAAGGTTGGATCGATGGATGCCAAGCTTGCTGCCGAGGCAGTGGGTGTTGATGAGGCTGCGTTTAAGGATCAGCAGGAAGGCGCTTCCGCCGCTGCAAAACGCGGTTATGTCGACAACATCATAGCTGAGAGCGACACAAGAAAGCATCTGATCTACGCGCTTCAGATGTTCGGAATGAGGTGATCGGATGGAAGAGATTACAATACCGGTTGCCCTGATGCATACGTGTGTTGCGATGGGAACAGTGTTTGCTGTACTTATACTGATCTCATTCGTTATCTACCTGCTTCGTTTCGTGCCTAAGCTTTTTGAGAAAAAAGACAAGACACCTGCAACTGCACAGAAGGGCAGTGACGAAGGTCAGGTAACTACCGTAGCACCGGCCAGAGGTGTGGCACCTGCAAAGAAATCTACTGATGAAGAGATCGTTGCAGTCATAGCGGCGGCTATCGCTGCGGCAATGACGGAGGAGACGGGAGTTCCTGTGTCACCTGACGGCCTCATAATCAGATCAATCAAAAGGAGATAATAAAATGAAAAACTATACTATCACAGTTAATGGAAATATCTACAATGTTTCAGTAGAGGAGAAGGCCGGTGGCGCTCCGGCTGTCTCAGCTCCTGCTTCGGCAGCTCCGGCACCCGCTCCGGCAGCTCCGACACCTGCTCCGGCATCATCCGGTGCGGCAGGCGGAGTTTCAGTAAAGGCTCCGATGCCCGGAAAGATCCTTTCAATCAAGGCTTCAGAAGGACAGGCTGTGAAGAAGGGCGATGTTATCCTTCTTCTCGAGGCTATGAAGATGGAGAACGAGGTTGTAGCTCCTCAGGACGGAACCATCGCAACTATCAATGTTGCATCAGGTGCAGCCGTTGAGGCAGGAGATACACTTGCAACACTTAACTAAAGAAGGCAACAGAATCAGTGATAATGGAGGTAATATATGGAACTACTGGAGAATCTGATTCACCAGACAGCCTTCTTTAACGGGACGCTTGATTGGCGAAACTACGTCATGATCCTGGTCGCATTTTTGTTTCTTTATCTTGCGATCAAAAAAGGATATGAGCCGTTACTTTTGGTGCCGATCGCGTTCGGAATGCTTTTGGTGAATATCTATCCGGATATTATGAAGGACGCCGCAGGTGGTGAAGCGGGCGGACTCCTCAGCTATTTCTTCAAGCTGGATGAGTGGAGTATCCTGCCGTCGCTTATTTTCCTCGGTGTCGGTGCGATGACGGATTTCGCACCTTTGATCGCCAATCCGAAGAGTTTCCTGCTCGGAGCGGCTGCGCAGTTTGGTATTTTCTCGGCGTATCTGATGGCTATCGTGATGGGATTCAACGGCAAGGGTGCCGCAGCGATCTCTATCATCGGTGGAGCGGACGGCCCGACATCGATCTTCCTTGCAGGTAAGCTCGGACAGACCGATCTGATGGGACCGATCGCCGTGGCAGCGTATTCGTACATGTCACTCGTGCCGATCATCCAGCCGCCGATCATGAAGCTTCTTACGACAAAGAAGGAAAGACGTATCAAGATGGATCAGCTGCGTCCGGTATCTAAGCTTGAGAGGATATTGTTCCCGATAGTTGTTACCGTTGTGGTTTGTTTGATCCTTCCGTCTACGGCTCCGCTTGTTGGTATGCTTATGCTCGGTAACCTCTTCAGAGAGTCGGGTGTGGTTAAGCAGCTTACTGATACAGCTTCAAACGCACTTATGTATATCGTTGTTATCCTGCTCGGTACATCGGTGGGAGCAAAGACATCAGGAGCGAACTTCCTTCAGGTAGATACACTGAAGATCGTCGTGCTCGGTCTGATCGCTTTCGCTGTGGGTACCGCTTCCGGAGTGCTTTTCGGAAAGATCATGTGCATCATGACCCGCGGAAAGATCAATCCTTTGATCGGTTCTGCAGGTGTATCTGCCGTTCCTATGGCAGCCCGCGTTTCGCAGAAGGTTGGTGCTGAGGAGGATCCTACGAACTTCCTTTTGATGCACGCTATGGGTCCGAATGTGGCCGGCGTTATCGGAACCGCGGTCGCGGCCGGTGTGTTTATGGCTATATTTGGCATCTAATGAAAGGAGAAATATAATGGCTGAGATTCAGAAAAAACCGGTGAAATTCACCGAGACCATACTTCGTGATGCGCATCAGTCACTGATCGCAACACGTATGACGACGGAGCAGATGCTTCCGATCGCCGATAAACTTGACAAGGTCGGCTACCATGCTATCGAGTGCTGGGGTGGTGCGACATTTGATGCCTGCCTTCGTTTCCTGAAGGAGGATCCGTGGGAGCGCCTCAGAAAGCTTCGTGACAAGATCAAAAATACCAAGTTGCAGATGCTTTTCCGTGGACAGAACATCCTCGGATACAACCACTACGCAGATGACGTGGTTGAGTATTTCGTACAGAAGTCAGTAGCAAACGGTATCGATATTATCCGTATTTTTGACTGTTTGAATGATATCAGAAACCTTGAGACTGCCGTTAAGGCTGCAAACAAGGAAAATGCTCATGCTCAGATCGCGCTTTCTTATACACTGGGTGATGCATATACACTTGATTACTGGAAGGATATCGCAAAGCGTATTGAGGATATGGGTGCTAAGTCACTCTGCATCAAGGATATGGCCGGACTCCTTACACCGTATAAGGCATCAGAGCTTGTTACGGCTCTTAAGGAAGCTACGTCACTTCCGATCGATCTGCATACACATTACACCTCAGGTGTTGCTTCCATGACATATTTGAAGGCTGTTGAGGCAGGCTGCGATATCATCGATACCGCGATGAGTCCGTTCGCTCTTGGTACTTCACAGCCGGCTACGGAGGTAATGGCTGAGGCGTTTAAGGGAACTCCGTATGATCCGGGATTCGATCAGGAGCTTCTGTCAGAGATCGCTGATTACTTCCGCCCGATCAGAGAGGAGGCTCTGGAGAGTGGACTTCTTTCAACAAAGGTGCTTGGTGTAAATATAAATACACTTCGTTACCAGGTTCCGGGTGGTATGCTTTCAAACCTTGTTTCCCAGCTTAAAGAGATGGGAGCAGAGGATAAGTTCAGAGAGGTTTTGGAGGAGGTTCCCCGCGTGCGCAAGGACTTCGGAGATCCGCCGCTCGTTACACCGTCATCTCAGATCGTCGGAACACAGGCTGTGCTTAATGTGGTTACCGGTGAGAGATACAAGATGGTTACCAAGGAGAGTAAGAAGCTCCTTTCTGGAGAGTTCGGACAGACTGTTAAGCCGTTTGATCCTGAGGTTCAGAAGAAGTGTATCGGTGATACGAAGCCGATCACATGTCGTCCTGCTGATCTGATCGAGCCGCAGCTTGCGAAGCTCGAGGAGGAGATGAAGCAGTACAAAGAGCAGGATGAGGATGTGCTTTCTTATGCACTGTTCCCGCAGGTTGCTACCGAGTTCTTTAAGTACAGAGAGACACAGCGTACGAAGGTTGATCCGACGATCGCCGATACTGAGAATAAAGTCTATCCGGTATAAAATATAACAGAACACACCGCAAAATATCGGAGGGGTAAATATGCCTGAATGCGAAATGTGCGCGTTTTTTTACGTGGATGATGATGGCGAAGAGACCTGTGAGGTAGAACTGGATGAGGACGAGTACGCAAGGTATTTGTCTGAGAAGCCTGAGAAATGTCCGTATTTTCAAAGAGGCGGAGATGAGGGAGACTATGCTATCGTAAGGCATCAGGCGTGATATGATAAGTCAAAAATGGAATGCTTCGGCATTCCATTTTTTATGTGTAAATTTTTATCAAGTCAATCCGTTACATCAAAACGGTATTCCGTATTATTTATGTAATTAACATCAATAAATCCCTCAAAACACCCGAAAAATGGTAAAATTTCTTTATTATTATACTAAAGATTTCGATTCGATCTGACGATATATGAGGTGAAAGATAAAACAATGATGGATCGGCCAAAAGGAATTGGCACTATCCGCAAATACAAAGATTTTATCACACCATATAGCAACTGCCAGCATGAGCTCAAGGAGGGGATCATTATGACAGATCAATTTATAAGGGTATTCCCGAATAGGGACGTAGCACCTGTAAACAGGGTTGTAAAGGCCGGAAAATACAGCGAAGATTCATCGGGAGGTGGCGGCGAGTCATTCGCGTCGATACTCGATCAGGAAGTTCTTAAGAAAAAAGAAAAAGCTTTGAAGGACAACAAGAAAGTACATGAGGAAAAGCTTAAGAAAATGGACGGAATGAATCAGTATGACGCCAAAGCAAACGCTTTCGTTTATCGCCTGAGCACCAAGGCAGATTATAGAGCCTGAGTAACTATCAACCCGCAACAGCATGAGGAGGTAACCATGCTAAACAACTTAACAAATGGGACCGATGCATCCCGGAACGCATCAAACTGACGCCCGCTACCGCGGTTAGATCACGGTAGGGGGCGATTTCTATTTTTATAAGAAACAATATAGCTCTTGACATATACCCGTTTCGCGTGTATAATTTAAATATGATAAGATCATTTGCGGATAAAGAGACAAAAAGATGGTTCTGGGATAGATGAAGTTGAGATAGTTGATTATCATTAGAAGGGAAGGTGAGAATATGGATCGAGTAATTCAGGTTCCAAGTGTGGGAGAAATACTATTGGAAGAGTTTATGACTCCAAATGACATTTCTGCATATAGGCTGGCTAAGGAAATATTTGTTCCCGTGTCTAGGGTACAGGATATATTGAAGGGGCGCAGAAAGATTACTGTGGATACATCGATTCGTTTAGGATTGTATTTTGGTGTGTCTGAAAAATACTTTTTGAATATCCAAAATGATATTGATTGTAGGAACCAGAAGGCTATTATGAAGGATGAGTTTGAAAAGATACAGGCCGTGAAATCAGCTTGATACCTATCGGAGGATACTTGATGATACGAGCAGAGCACCTGGTGAAGACCTTTACCAGGCAGGTTGACAAGAAGAAAAAAGAAGACTTCAACGCAGTTGACGATATGTCGTTAACTATAAGCGATGGTGAGCTGGTCGGGATACTCGGACCGAATGGTGCGGGGAAGACGACTCTTCTTCGTATGCTCGCGACTCTGATGACTCCAACATCCGGAGAGATAAGTGTGACCGTGGGCGATGAGCTGGAGTTACAAACCCCGGTTGAAATAAGAAAGCATCTTGGATATCTCTCGGCGAATACCAAACTATACGAGCGATTCTCCGTACGTGAGACAATGAAGCTTTTCGGTCAGACATATGGGATGAGTGATGAAGATATTAAAAAAAGAACTGAACAACTAATAGAAGTCTTGGATCTCGGGGAGTTCATTGATAATCGCGTGGCGAAGCTGTCAACAGGTCAGATGCAGCGCGCGCAGATCGCGAGATGTCTGATCCATGACCCTGAGATTTATATATTTGATGAGCCGACACTCGGGCTTGATGTCATCAGCAGCACAGCGATCATCGATTTTATGAAAGGTGAGAAGGATCGCGGAAAGACGATACTGTATTCCACTCACTATATGGAGGAGGCGCAGTACCTTTGCGACAGGGTCCTCCTTCTGAATCATGGAAAGATCATCTGTGAGGATACACCGGCTCATCTGATGGAGACCACGCACAGCGACACAATGCGCGATGCGTTTTTCTCAAGCCTGAAGCTGTGGAGTGAGAGGATGTCGCCTAATCTCAACATGATATCAGAGTAAACATTGTTTCTTTCAATCATATGATAAAACCAGGATCAAAGTAAGGATCATAAGACAAGAATAACGGGGCAGGAAAGCATGGGAGAAGTCAGCAGCAGAAAAATGATAAGCATCCTTTTTAAAAAGGAAATGAAGGATATCTTCCGAGACAGGAAGAGTGTTCTTATGATGTTCTTCGTTCCGGTTGTTTTGTATCCGCTGATCTTTTTAGTTGCATTTTTTATCCTAAGTATGATGCAGACCGGAGTGAGTACTCAGGTGTATCATATCGTCCTCGATGGTGTGCCGGATTCCAGGATGGAGAGAAGCATCGACGAGATCCGGAAAAAGGAAAACGAGCAGAAAACCACCTACGAGGTCATGTATTTTAATAAGAGTGACTTCGAAGCTATAACTAAAGCATGGAATGATGCGAAAGCTGTATCTCCTGACAATAAAAATACAGACACTAAAAAAAGCACATTTGCATCTCCGATCGCTCGTGCGCTGAAGGAGGAATCCATCCAGGCGTATGTCGGTTATGAGAATAACAGCTATCATATCTATTACAATTCTTCGGTGACTAACTCGGCACAAGCGGCAAGACTTGTTGAGACGGCGCTCGGCGATGTGAAGCATGACCTTATAGTTGAGAATCTCGATGAAAAAGGTCTCGACGCGGAAAAGATACTAAACCCGATAAAAGTGAATGAAAGCGATACTGCGACATCAGAGCAGTCGTTAGGATATTTCCTCGGTACGATCATACCATTCATGATGATCATATCGTTGCTTGTGGGCGTGTTCACTCCGGCGATCGATGCAACGAGCGGTGAGAAGGAGAGAGGGACGCTCGAGACTCTTCTTATGATGCCGGTATCGAACTCGCAGATCATAGTATCGAAGTTTCTTTCTGTCGCGCTTATCGGACTGATCACGACATTACTCAGTATAGCTTCGATGGCAGGCCTCGGGGCATACATACTTAACCTGGTCTCAAGCTCCGGTGTTATCGATGTTGGCGGGATCAATATCGGATCATTTTTGCCGGCAATACTGATCACCATTCCGGTATTGATCGTGTTGAGTCTGTTCCTCACGGCGATATCAATGTGTGTTACTTGTTTTGCAAAGACATACAAGGAAGCAAACACATACATGTCGCCGGTGATGATAGTAGTGATGCTGACGGGGTATATCGGCTTTATACCGAACCTGGATTTCGACAGGACGATGGCGATGATCCCGGTGGCGAACGTCTGCCTCCTTATTAAAAATCTGCTGCTGTTCAAGGTGAATATCGAGCTCGTCGTGATAGTCATATTAGCAACTGCGGTTTATACAGGGCTTGTGATACTGCTGCTTGGGAAGGTGTATCACTCAGAGGCCATTCTTTTTGACGAAGGGAAAAATGGTCTGGCGCTCCTCGAAAGACGTTCGAATATGAAACCGGGCGGTGTACCGAGCTCGGGTGATGCATGGTTCGTCGTGCTGGTGGGATTTTTGTTGCTGGTATATGCAGGAGGACTGCTGCAGACTCACTACGGACTGAACGGAGTGGCGATGTCGCAGGTGGTGCTCGCGGTATTCCCGATATTAATGACCATGTATACGAAGAAAAACCCGCTGAAGACGTTCAATCTGAGATCGCCGAGACCTAAGGCCTGGATAGGCTCGTTGGTACTCGGACTCGGTGCCATACTAATGGGTATAGTCATCTCAAACATCATGACATCGCTTTTTCCGAATGAGGGAGAGGCTTTTAACTCAACTATAGAGATGATGTTTGACGGCCCGCCGGTCTGGGTGTGGGCGGTAGTCTGTGTGTTCCCTGCGATATGCGAGGAGCTTTTGTTCCGTGGCTACATACTGTCAGGATTAAGGAGCAGATATCCTGAGTGGGCGACGGTACTTGCAGTCGGCGCATGTTTTGGGATTTTCCATACGAGCATGATGAGATTCCCGGGGACGTGCTTATTGGGAATGGTATTTGCGTTCATCGTGTGCAGGACAGGAAGTATTATCCCGGGTATGATACTGCACTGCCTGAATAACTCAATAGCGATACTAAGTATGTATTTCCCGGAGTTTTTCAAAAAATATCTGCCGTATTTGGCGGATGGTACGCCGTCTGCCGGTGATACTATGATCACTGCGGGTGTCGGTCTAGTGATGCTCGTTGTGGGAGTGATACTATTGAAAAGGAGAAGCGCATCATGAAAAAAAGGATAACATCAATCATTCTGGTAATGTTACTATTGTTAAGTACGGTTTTTGTTCCCGGACGGGTATCGAAAGCTGAACTGGAGGAGATAATATCTGATGTACCTATCGGAGAAACGGTAACAGGTACATATCGTCCAAACATGAAATATAAGAGAAATGATAAGATTTATTATTCTTTCAAAACAACCGATGAAAATGCAGTTTATACTATTTCAGCTAAGGGAGGAAGACTGTATTTTAAAGTGATAGATCAGGATGCGCTTACGGTAGCAAATGGAAGTATTCACGGAGATGCATCAAAGTCCAAGAGTAAAAAACTATATCGGTACTCAACGGATAAAGAATACAAACTGAAAAAGAATACGACATATTATGTTTCGATTTTTGGGGATTACACTGTTGATGATTTTTATGAGAGTGTCTGGAACGAAGAGAGCGATTGTTATGATATTGTTTCCAGAGAACCATCCTCGGATTATGCATTCAATATTACAAAAACCGTAGTAAAACCCAAAAAGAATCCATATAAGATAAAAAAAAAGTCCGTGACAATAAAGCGGAATCCTAGTAATACCCATAATTCTGACGCGTATTATGGAGTGCCGTATATCAATTTGTCAAAGGGGCTGAAGACGGCGGTGGATTATAAAATAAAGTCAATGCCGAAGGGCGCAAAGAAAAAGTTTGCATGTTATAATGATGGATATATAGTTTTTGACTGGAATGCCCCTATAGGGACATATAAGTTCATGGTAAAGGCCAGGCCTTCTCTGTACTATAAAGAAGGAAAATGGTTGAAACTGACGGTGCGCGTGATAAGAGGTAGGTGAATATGATGTTACATATCAAGAGAAAAACATGGATCAGACTTCTGACATTTTTTTTGCTTTTGGCAAATCTGTTTTCTGTCAGTATTCCCGGAAGTGTTTCGGGAGCCAAAGCGAAAAAATATTATAAAACATTTAATGTAACACTTGAGACGCAGAGTGACATTTTCAGAAAAGAACCTTCACTATATCCGTGCCTCAGTTATGCGGTATATAGTCTTCCAAAGAAGGAGCTTCCAAAGAATGATCGCTTGAACAGGGTAGAGGACCGTGATTCTGACTGGTCGGAAGGCTCGGATAAGCTTCGTTATGTACACTATATGATAGAAAAATCATATAGTAAGGCGCGCAATAAGAAGCTATATGAGATTTCAATTCATCAGCAGAAGATCACAACCAGAGCTGCGACAGAGCTGATCATCAAGACAGCAAAAAAGCATAAAAAGCTTCGTTTTATCATCAAACTGGATCATTATAATGAAAACGGGGATATCGTCCGATCTGACGGAGTTGTTGATAAAAAAATCAATCCTAACTATGATACGGGGCAGGATGATACCGTAAGAATACCTGATGAATCTCTGGATGATGATACTGTTCCGCCTGAAGATAATAAAATCAAGCTAAGTGCAGAACAGCAACGTGTGAAAAATGAGGCGGAAGAGTATGGCGCATCACTGGATGCAAGTCGCCTTTCTGAGTATGACATTTATGGATGGGATTATGCAAAGCCTGAGAATGCAGCCGAACAAAAGGCGTTCGATGAGATCATAAAAGAAATCCGTGAGCTTTGTAAAGATCCTGATGATACTCTGCAAAATCTCAAATGGGTAAATCCCCGCAATGCGGGAATACCTACGCGGTGCGGACAGTTGTATGATGACGAGATGCGAACGGCGTACGGTATGTATACACCGTCTTTCATGTCGGAACAACGAAAAAGAGAAATCATATGCCAACTGTACTTTCTCGAAAGGACTGCCTACACACCTGATTTTAATGTGAGTCAGAAATATGAGGATGAGGACGGAGTGTATCAAAGGATACTGAACAGCACTTATAATGGTGTGTGTGGAAGAGGAGCATGTCGTGCGCTTCGTATCCTGTATTGTGCTAATCTTGGATTTGTGCCACATTTTATCGTTGATTTTTCGGCCAATCACGGATGGCTTGTTATCGAGTCCCTGGACAGAGATGGGACGAAGTTTAATAGAGGCTTCTATGTAACTGCCAATACCTTTGACATGAAATATGACATCCCGTTGGAAAAGGATGAGGGGTGGTATTCATCATATGATACTCGTGTAAACCAGCCAAGTATTATACAAAGCGAGTATTATTATCTTCGTAAAGATGTCGTGATGGCATTTGAAGATAAGGGAGTTTCGTGGAGAAATCTGGTAGCACAGTACGAGATTACCAGATTCTATTATAACTGGGCCTGCCTGCTTGATATCATGGTGTACAATGATATGATCAAGGTTAATTAGAAGATTCCCCTTCGGGGTCAACAAGGATCATCCTATGTACGCCGTGTGAAGACCGGATATCGGATGGATTTCCGGGAATGTCGATAGCGCGTCTGAGTCTTTCGCTTTTGGAAAGTTCATTATTGGTCCCTGAGGGATCCTGAGTGGGAGTATTTTTAGATTCGTTATCAAGACTATTTGTGTTCATAAAAAACGACCTTCCTTTCATTGTTTACTGTATTGTACCACATGATAAGGGGAGTGTCAAAAAAAATACTTGACACCCCGGTCGATTTAAGTTATAATCAGCCCCTGTAAGGTAAAATACTTTACAGGGGTATGCTTTTGCCCGAAAATAGCGGATGAGAGGTATATATGAAATCCGATAAAAACGAAAGATCGCTCACTACGCCCGAAGAGATGGCGGAGCTCGCGGCACTCTATGATACATATGGAAATCTTTTAAAGGATGGCCAGCGTGAGATTTTTGAAGCGTATGTGCTTGATAACCTGTCTCTGAGTGAGATCGCCGAGGAGCAGGGGATGACCAGGCAGGGTGTGTACGACACGATCAACCGTACCCGGAAAAAGCTTCGCGAGTATGATGAGAAACTCGGCCTCATGGAGAGATCAAAGGGGATGGAGACGATCATCGACAGTATCGCGCGTGTACTGGCGTTGTCCGGTGGTGATATGCTTACTGCTGAAAAAAGAAGCGAGATCAGCAGATCGATCGATGATCTGAAAGAGTTAATATAGGTGCAGCATTCGACGCCGGATGAGGCCGGAGGAGGCACCTGCATATAGGATGTTACAGACAGAGTAAACAGGAAAGGAGACCCATATGGCTTTTGACAGCTTATCGGAAAAACTGCAAAACGTATTCAAGGGCCTCCGCAGCAAGGGAAGGCTCACTGAGGATGACGTCAAGGTTGCTCTGAAAGAAGTAAAGATGGCGCTTTTGGAGGCCGACGTAAACTTCAAGGTAGTAAAGGATTTCACCAAGGCTGTTCAGGCGAAGGCGACAGGAGAGGATGTGCTTAATTCCCTCACGCCGGGACAGACCGTTATCAAATATGTAAATGAAGAGATGGTCACGATGATGGGCTCAGAGACCACTGAGCTTGACCTGATCCCAGGCAACGCAACATCGGTTCTCATGATGTGCGGACTGCAGGGTGCAGGTAAAACGACCACGGTCGCGAAGCTCGCAGGCAAGTTTAAGGCACAGGGCAAACGACCTCTACTCGTTGCGTGCGATGTGTACAGACCGGCCGCTGTCGAGCAGCTCCAGCGAAACGGGGAGAAGCAGGATGTGCCTGTGTTCTCGATGGGTACCGACCATTCACCGGTGGATATCGCCAAGGCCGCCATGGAGCATGCGAAGAAAAACGGCAATAACTTGGTTATCCTGGATACTGCAGGACGACTGCATATCGATGAAGATATGATGGGAGAGCTTCAAAAGATAAAAGAAGAGATCCCCATCCATAAGACGGTCCTTGTGGTCGACGCCATGACCGGACAGGATGCCGTCAACGTGGCTTCAACATTTGATGAGAAGCTGTCGATAGACGGTGTCATCCTTACAAAGCTTGATTCCGATACGAGGGGCGGTGCCGCGCTCTCCATCAGAGCGGTGACAGGCAAGCCGATCTACTTCGTCGGAATGGGAGAGAAGCTTTCGGATCTCGAGCAGTTCTATCCGGATCGCATGGCTTCACGTATCCTCGGTATGGGCGATGTGCTCACACTGATCGAGAAGGCTGAGGCTGAGATGGACGAGGAAGCTGCTGCCGAGATGGCGAAAAAGTTCAAAAAGGCCGAGTTTGACTTCAATGACTTTTTGACACAGATGCAGCAGATGAAAAACATGGGTGGTCTGTCGAGCATATTGAAGATGCTCCCGGGTATGGGACTGCCGAAGGATATCGAGATCGATGACGATGCTCTGAAGGGAACCGAGGCGATCATCTACTCCATGACGAAAAAGGAGAGATCGCATCCCGACATCATAAACCCTTCACGCAAAAAGAGGATCGCTGCCGGAGCCGGAGTTGACATCTCTGAGGTGAACCGTCTGATGAAGCAGTTCGAGCAGAGCAAAAAGATGATGAAGCAGATGTCCGGAATGATGGGTGGCAAAGGAAAGAAACGCCGCGGTGGAGGATTCCCGGGGATGAAGCTGCCGTTTTAATACAGAATCTGTCTCACGCTTGTGAGTAGATATATAATTAATTAAATTAACCAAAAGAAAGGTAGGAAACAAAAATGGTAAAGATTCGTTTGAAGAGACTTGGAAAGAAGAGAACTCCGTTCTATCGTATCGTAGTGGCTGACGAGAGAAGCCCGCGTGATGGAAAGAACATCGCCGAGATCGGTACTTATGATCCGAACATGGAGCCGGCAGAGGTAAAGATCGATGAGGAGGCAGCAAAGCAGTGGCTCGCTAACGGCGCTCGTCCGACTGATGTTGTAGCTCGTCTTTTCAAGCAGGCAGGCATCAACTAAGCAACCCGAAGCTGTTTTATTGTGTTTGAAAAAACCAATGAAGGTTTGGAGGAGAATTACACATGAAAGAATTAGTAGAAGTGATCGCTAAATCACTCGTTGATGATCCTGCTTCGGTTGTTGTTACGGAGGAAGAGGACGATCGTCAGATCACACTCGGACTCACCGTGGCTCCGGATGACATGGGAAAGGTTATCGGAAAGCAGGGACGCATCGCCAAGGCCATCCGTACCGTGGTACGTGCAGCAGGTGGTGTAAAGACTGACAAAAAGATCATGGTAGATATCAAGTGATTAGGCGCGTGTAAACGTGCAGGGAGATTTATGCTGGATAAGCAAACAGAAGAAAAAATAGCAGACATGCTGCGTATCGGAGTCGTGACGAAGCCCCATGGCCTCAAAGGCGAGGTCAAGGTCTTCCCGACGACATCCGACCCTGAGCGGTTCAAGGATTGTGATGAGGTATATCTTGTCACGAAAAATGAACTGCTCACTTTGCATGTAGAGGGAGTAAAATACTTCAAAAAACAAGCCATACTCAAGTTCAAAGAGTACGGCAGGATCGAGGATGTGGAGGGCTTTCATCAGTGTGACCTGATGGTCACAAGGGATGATGCCATCGAGCTTGCAGACGGTGAGTATTTTCTCTATGACGTCCCGGGATGCACCGTCGTATCCGACGAGGGCGAGACTATCGGTGAGGTCACGGATGTTTTAGAGACAGGTGCCAACGCTGTGTTCGTCATAGAAACACCTGACGGAAAAGAGGTTTTGTTTCCGGTCATAGACGACTGCATCCTCTCGGTTGACGTGGAAGATAAGCGCGTACTGGCGCACATCATGCCGGGGTTATTATAGGAGCGCCGGCGGTGGATTTTTCCGAGATCTGCAATTGCGCCTGACGCGGATGGAGAAAGGATATATATGCGCTACTACGTGATGACTTTGTTTCCCGAGATGATCGAAAGTGTCATGGGCGAGAGTATTCTCGGTCGTGCACGCCAGTCAGGAAAGATCGAACTCATCGTGAAAAATATCCGCGACTATACGCTGGATAAGCATACCCGTGTCGATGATTATCCTTATGGCGGAGGAGCCGGGATGGTCATGGAGGCAGAGCCGGTGTGGCGTTGCTATGAAGCGATATGCTCGGAGGAAGGATCTGTCCCTACCGTCATTCATCTGACACCGCAGGGGAAGGTTTTTGACCAGCCTATGGCGGTGGAGTTTGCACAGAGCGAGTGCCTGGTATTTTTATGCGGACACTATGAGGGTATCGACGAGAGAGTGCTCGAGGAGATCGCCCCGATAGATGTTTCTATCGGTGATTATGTGCTGACGGGTGGTGAGCTGCCTGCGATGGTACTGATGGATGCGATCGCGAGACATATTCCGGGTGTTCTGCATAACGAGGACTCAGCTGACACCGATAGTTTCGGAAACGGTCTCTTGGAGTATCCGCAGTACACCAGACCTGAGGAGTTCCGCGGGAAAAAGGTCCCGGAGATATTGCTATCCGGACACCATGCAAACGTCGAAAAATGGCGGCTTGAGCAGTCGTTGGAGCGGACCAGGACGAGACGCCCTGATCTTTACGAGGCATGGCAAAAGAATAATTGAATGAATTATATCAAAAAATAACACTTTTTCTTGATTTTTTATTGAAAAAAGAGTATAATATTTCTATGTGTGGGATAGTATACTCTTTTTTGATGCAAGGAGATAAGTTTTATGAAACGAGCAGCAAGCTTGGAGCGTAACACAAAAGAAACTGAAATATCGCTTGAATTGAATATTGACGGAAAGGGACAATACGATATCGATACCGGTATCGGGTTCTTTAACCATATGCTTGAGGGCTTCGCCAGACACGGATTTTTCGACCTTTTGTTGAGAGTGGATGGCGACACGGAGGTTGACGCTCATCACACGGTGGAGGACACGGGGATCGCACTCGGAGAGGCTTTTTTGAAAGCGCTTGATGACAAAGAGGGGATCGCCAGATACGGATACTTCATCCTGCCGATGGACGATGCACTCGTACTTGCGAGTCTGGACTTCTCGGGACGCCCTTATTTTTCATTTGAGGCAGAGCTTTCATCACCTACACTTGGCACGATGGAGACGGAGACCGTAAAGGAGTTCTTCCAGGGATTCGTAAACGGTGCTCGTATAAATCTCCATATCAAACAGCTTTCGGGTGAGAACACTCACCATGTTGTCGAAGCGATGTTCAAAGCATTCGCGAAGGCGCTTGACATGGCAACGAAAAAGGATCCCAGGATCGAGGGAGTGCTCTCGACCAAGGGTGTATTATAAAGACCTACGATAAAGACTGACGCAGGAGGACATAATGTCTTACAAGAAACTTGTACCGTTTATAAATGCTGAGAGTGAGTTCCCGGAGAAGGTTATAGCTCGCGCAGAGAAGTATGGATTTGCCGGAGCGGATGAGCTTTTTATCTACAATTATTCAAAGATGGAGAGTGATCGCGAGGAGTTCATCGCGACGATGAAAAAGCTTGAAGCAGTAATTGATATACCGTTTGTTGTCGGTATGTATGTAAACAGATTTGAGGATGTAAAAAAAGCTTTCTACACGGGAGCTGCCAGAGTCGTGATCAAACACGAGATCATGCCGGACAAGGCAGTGCTTGATGAGGCTGTAGGGCGTTTCGGCGCTGACAGGATCATCATAGAGATCGACGGGAACGAGCCTTTCGAACAGATCCCATTCCCTGTAGATACATTGCTTTTGAAACATGTGGATACGGGAGGCAGCCTTCCGAAGAGGATTATGAGCTGCGGCAAGGACATCGTGATCCGAGACTCGCTTTTAAGAAATGATCTGGTTGAGCTTTTTGAACTGCCGAAGGTAAACGCGGTATCTACAAACTACTACGAAGACAAGAGTATATACAAGGTTAAAAATAACCTGACAAAGGCAGGCGTCGATGTGAATATTTTTGCATCGTCGAAGCCGTTCTCAGAGTTTAAGACGGATGAAAAGGGTCTGATCCCGTGCATCACTCAGGACTATCGTACAGGTGAGGTTCTGATGATGGCATATATGAACGAGGAGTCTTACAATCAGACACTTGAGACCGGCAAGATGACTTATTTCAGCAGAAGCCGTAATGAGCTCTGGTGTAAGGGTGACACATCCGGTCATTATCAGTATGTGAAGGAGCTCCATCTGGACTGTGATGCCGATACGATCCTCGCAAAGGTTCATCAGGTCGGAGCGGCCTGCCACACCGGTAAGTACAGTTGCTTTTTCACTGAGCTGGCCAAAAGAGATTACATCGATACGAATCCGCTTACTATCCTCAAGGAGGATTTCGATGTCATCGCAAATCGTAAAGAAAACCCGAAAGAGGGTTCATATACAAACTATCTCTTTACAAAGGGTATAGACAAGATCTTGAAAAAATGCGGAGAGGAAGCATCCGAGATCATCATAGCCGCAAAGAATCCCGAAAACGACGAGCTGATCTATGAGATGGCGGATTTTCTTTATCACATGATGGTACTGATGGCCGAGAAGGGGCTTACCTGGGCGGACATCACAAGAGAGCTTGCGAACCGCAGACGCTAAGTTTGAACTTGGCACATTTACGTGTGCGACATATAAACGTACGGAGGGAAATGCTATGGGAGACGCAGAGATTTGGCAGGCAGCTGTATACTATCTGATCCGTTTGGTGATGTTTGGTGCAGTAGCAGGTCTGGGTATTTTTATCGGTATCAAGCTCAGAAAGAACAAGAACAAAAAGGCGGAGGTAGAATAATATGCCGATGATCCGCAACAAAAAAAGACTCGGTGACCTGCTTGTCGATGCCGGTGTCATCAGTGAAGAGCAGCTTAAGGAGGCGCTGAAAAAACAGCGCGAAATGGGATCGAGGCTTGGTCAGGTTCTGATCGAGTTGCGCATGACCGATGAGGAAGAGGTTATGCAGGCGATGCATACCCAGCTGGGATTGCCTATCGCCCGTGTACGTGAGGCAAAGATCCCCAGAGAGGTTATCTCGACTCTTCCCGAGAACATAGTTCGTAAGTATAATGTAATGCCGATCATGTTCGATGAGACGAACTCGAACATCCTCTATGTAGCCATGGAGGATCCGATGAACATCATCGCGATCGACGATATATCCATCGCAACAAACCTTCAGATCGAGCCGATGGTTGCGACGCCGAGTGATATCAATTTCGGTATCGAGCGTTATTACGGTTCGGAGCGTGTGGCCGAGATGGCCGGTTCCTATGCCGAGGAACGACGCAAGCGTCAGGAAGAGATGCGCAAGGAGCAGGAAGAGGGCAACGAAGAAGTAGAGTCCTCGCCTATCGTTGTGCTCGTAAACAAGATGGTCGATCAGGCCGTAAACGAGCGCGCATCCGATATCCATATCGAGCCGATGGAGGAGATGGTCAGAGTCCGCTTCCGTATCGACGGTGTTATGCAGGAGATGATGCATTATGAGATCGACCTGCTGCCCGCGATCGTAGCTCGTATAAAGATCATTTCAGGACTGAACATTTCTGAGAAACGTATACCTCAGGACGGTCGTATGACACATATCGTAAACAGAGTAGAGTACGATATCCGTGTGTCTACACTTCCAACCGTATACGGAGAGAAGGTCGTTATGCGTCTTGCTGAGAAAAAGGCGCTGACCAGAGATAAAAAAGACCTCGGATTCCCTGAGGATGAGATGAAAAAGTTTGAGGACCTCATCGCTCATCCGAACGGCATCATACTTGTTACAGGACCTACCGGATCAGGTAAATCGACCACATTGTATACGGTGCTTTCGGAGTTGAATCAGGGAACCGTTAATATCATCACCGTCGAGGACCCTGTAGAGGCGAATGTCGACGGTATCAACCAGGTACAGACAAATGATAAAGCGGGACTGACCTTTGCGTCAGCGCTTAGATCCATCCTTCGACAGGACCCGGATATCATCATGATCGGAGAGATCCGAGACGGTGAGACTGCCGGTATCGCGGTAAAGGCCGCCATCACCGGACACCTTGTGGTAAGTACGCTGCATACGAACTCCGCAGCATCTACGATCACGCGTCTTGAGGACATGGGCGTAGAGCCTTACCTGATCGCCGATTCAGTAGTCGGTATCATCGCTCAGCGACTTGTACGTCGTTTGTGTCCGAAATGTAAAAAGGGTCATGAGTTAAATGAAGAGGATAAGCTGAGACTTCGCATCAGAGGCGAGTCAAAGCCTACCATATATGAGGCCTGTGGGTGTGCAGCATGTAATGGAACAGGCTATCGCGGACGTATCGGTGTGTATGAGATCATGCCTGTCACACCTGCGATCCGCCGTATAGTGTCATCCGGTGGAAATGCCGATGAGATTCAGAAGGTGGCGCTCGAGGAAGGTCTGACGACACTTCGTATGGGTGCGGCAAAACTGGTTCTGAGAGGTATAACCACTATAAATGAAGTAGAGCGTATAGCTACGGAATAATGAGTAGGAGGGGTAACAGTTGGCGTATCAGATTGATGAATTATTGAAACAGGCGAGAGGGATAGGAGCGTCTGACTTACATGTCACGACCGGTATTCCGCCTAAGTGCAGATTGAACGGAGAGCTGATCGAGATCGCTCACGATCCTGTGCTTCCGGCGGACAGTAAAGCTTTGGTAGAGCAGATGATCCCGGGACGACTTGTAGACAGGTTCAATGAGGAAGGAGAGGTCGATTTCTCATATGCTATCCGAGGAGTAGGACGTTACCGTGTGAATATTTTTAAACAGCGTGGTACGATGGCGTTCGTTATCCGTCTGGTAAATACGGAGATACCTACACCCGGGCAGTTGGGACTTCCGAAATCAGTACTTGATCTTACAACAAAGAAAAGAGGTCTGGTACTCGTCACAGGACCTACAGGATCAGGTAAGTCAACTACACTGGCTTCGCTTATCAACGAGATAAATCAGAACTCAAACAATCATATAATCACTCTGGAGGACCCGATCGAGTACCTGCATAAGCATGCAAAGTCGGTAGTCAACCAGCGTGAGGTCGGGATCGATACACAGTCCTATGCGGGTGCCCTTCGAGCAGCGCTCCGTGAGGATCCGGACATCATCCTGGTAGGAGAGATGCGTGACCTCGATACCATCGCGACCGCCATCACTGCAGCCGAGACCGGACACCTCGTGTTCTCGACATTGCATACGATCGGTGCGGTACCGACTATCGACCGTATCATCGACGTGTTCCCGACGCATCAGCAGGCGCAGATAAGACTTCAGATCGCAACTCTTTTGGAGGCGGTCATATCTCAGCAGCTGATCCCGACTCTGGATCACAAAGGCCGAGTGGCAGCATTCGAGCTGATGTACTCAAACAGTGCGATCAGGAACCTGATACGTGAAGGAAAATCACATCAGATCCCGTCGATCATCCAGACCAGCAAGGCCGAGGGCATGCTCATGATGGACGATGCGCTCATCGATCTGTGCATGCGCAGACAGATAACAAAGGAAAACGCACTGAGTTACGCTCAGGACAGAAACTATGTCCAGAGAAGACTTGTATAATATAAGAACAAAAACTGATTTGAAATAAGGTCTTTGAAAGGAGGAGTAACCTGTGGCAAAGTATAAGTATACTATCACAGATAAGTTCGGCAAAGAGAAAAAGGGCGTGATGGACGCCGTAAACATCGATGCCGCAACTACCAAGCTCAAGGGTGACGGAAGTATCGTGCTTTCGATCAAAGAGTCTACATCATTAGCGGATTCGAAGTTCAATGTAACTATCGGTAATCCGGTTAAGAAGAAGGATATCACGGTGTTCTGCCGTCAGTTCCACTCGATCCTCGTTGCCGGTGTAACGGTCATCGACGGACTCCAGATGGTACAGGAGCAGACACAGAACAAATACCTGCGTACGGCGCTGTTTAACGTAATGGTAGCCGTTCAGAAGGGTGATACGCTCGCTGATGCGATGGCAGCAGAGGGAAAGGTTTTCCCTGAGCTTCTGATCCACATGGTCAAGGCCGGTGAGGCAACAGGTAACCTGGAGGTCGCATTTGAGAGAGTATGTAAGCAGTTTGACAAAGACCTGAAGCTGACTTCTATGGTCAGATCAGCGATGATCTACCCGATCGTCGTGCTGGTGGTGGCTGTAGGCGTTGTTGTCATCCTCATGACCACCGTTATCCCTAACTTTGCTGAGTCATTTAAGGAAATGGATATGGAGCTTCCGTGGCTGACAAAGGCGGTTATGGCAGTCAGTGATTTCATGACGGAAAACATTGTTTTGGTCCTGGGCGGATTGTTCCTCATAGTCGTATTGATACTATGGTTTAAAAAGACCGAGTCGGGTAAGAAGTTCAATTCGAAATTGATACTTAAGCTTCCTTTGATCAAGGATTTCTCGATAAAGTCTAATTCATCCAAGTTTGCCATGACGATGGCAACGCTGATCACATCGGGTGTGCCTATCGTAGAGGCGCTCGATATCGTAGCGGATGTCATTCCGAACAGAGTCATCCGTCAGTCAGTGTATGACGCTAAGGATGAGGTTATGCAGGGTGTGCCGCTCTCTGAGCCTCTCGAGATGGGTGGTATATTCCCTCCGATGGTCTATCATATGACCAAGATCGGAGAGGAGACCGGTACTACGGAGCAGATGCTTGACAAGGTTGCTCAGTACTACGAGGATGAGACAGAGGAGACGACGAAGAACCTTACAACGGCTATGGAGCCGATGATCATCATTGTACTGGCCGTGCTCGTTGGAAGTATCATCGGTGCGGTTATGGCTCCGATGCTCGGTATCTACGAGAACGCAGGAAATGCCTGATGAAGTATTGGCAATATGTAAAAACAGATTGGAAATAAATGTCAGATCAAATGGCCGTGGTTTTAAACCGCGGCCATTTTTCGCGTTAATCAGCGGTTAAGGCGGTAATTATTTCAAATATAAAGAAATCTATCGGTTTAACGTGCTCCTTAATAAGAACAATACGGATTACGAAAAAAGACGAAGTCTTGATTGCGCGAGATTGCGCCATTTGTGGACGATTTGTGAAATAAATGTAAATAAAATGTAAATTTGCCCTTGCAATTTGTAACCGGCTGTGCTATACTTAAAAACAGTTAAGTGAGTCTTTTTCAAGACACGCGGAAGCCACTCAGGCAGGCTAGGATGCCTGAAAAAAATTAACCGATCCTAAAGGGACGGAGTACAAAGGAGAGAATACTATGAAAAAGAAGATTCAGAAGTATTTAGCAGGCGAGAGAGAGGGCTTCTCACTTGTCGAGCTGATCATCGTTATCGCAATCATGGCTATCTTGATCGGTGTTATCGCTTTGGCGGTTATCCCGAACATCCAGAGATCAAGAGAGTCGAAGGATCTTTCAACACTTGATGGTGTTATGAGTTCGTTAAATATTGCTGTTGCAAACACGCAAAAGAAAGCCGATTTGGATACTTGGTGTGATGGTAATGAAAAGACATTGTCAGCTCTTTGTGCAGCTAATGATAGTTTTGCAAACAAGTTTAAGGAGAGCTTTGGTTCTGATGTTCCTAGTCTTGGCTCGAGTGCAGCTGGTACTGCTGCAATAAAGTTCAGTGTTACCATTAGTGGAACTCCAAAAATCGAGGTATATGCTGATGGTAAACCAGACTTGAATTATACTACAAATGAGAGTGGCGGCAAACAGAAACTTGTAGTTAGCAATGGTGCTACTTCTAATTAATTCGCAAGTACAAATGTATAGTTATATAGAAGGATAGATGGGAAATCCATCTATCCTTCTTTTTATGATTCATAGATTAGTAATACGCGCGTGTGATCCGAAACAGTATAATCCGCTTGACAGCATAACAGATTATTTGATATATTAAAGAGGCTGACAGTTTACAGTCCAATAAGATTTATTGAGGTTTAAAATATGCAAGAATTGTTTGGTATCAAACTAAAAGATATTAAAGTGTCGGGTGAAGGAATACTATCTTCTTACGCAATTGTAATAATGATCTACAGTTTGGCAGAGCACTTTGCTTACACAAAAGAGTTGATTAATTGTATTAATGCAGGTTTGATTGAATATATCCCCGGGCAGCCAACGCTACGAAGCATACTATACATTCTAGGCATCCCTGTTATTATTTATCTGTTGATAAGAAATAAAGAAAATCTGTTACGATATGATTGCATTTTATTAGGCGTATACATATTAACCATGATTACAGCTGCGTTCTTTGTTGATGAGCTAAGTATCCTGGAGAACCTTGTCGATACGTATGAGATAATCTCGCTGATAATCATTTTCTATTTTACAGCAAAACTGATTAGTTTTGATGCATGTATGCGCTTTTTAAAAAGAATGATCATATCAGCATCTGTTCTTTGGGGGATTGCATGCATTGTTTCTATGATATATTATTTTTCTTACTATCAAGGGACGTATTTATTTGGAAATATAAAGCACTTTAATGTTCAAGGCTTTGATGGAATAAGATTATACGGAGCGTTTCAGGATACTAACTACGCTGCGGTATTCTCACTTATCATAGTAATTGGAATTCTTTATCTTATAAGGACCGAGAAACTTAATAAGATCTTAACGATTGTTTTATATGCTTCAATGATATTTTGTGTTCTATTCATGGTTCTTTCTTTTTCGAGAACGTGTTATATGGCTCAAGTCGCATTCTGCATAACACTGGCTTTAATGTATACATACAGAAGGAATGGGCTGAATAAACTTGGGATAAAGAATAAGTTGTTAAGTACAATAATACTTTCCTTAATGCTTATCGTTAGTCTGATTATTCTTAATCTATTAGTATATTATATATGTAGTTTTATTGCCAGCTTTGTAATCCCAGGAGAAGTGCTTGGTAGAGACTTGCTTAATGGTGAGGATATATCCAGCGGTCGATTTGAAATATGGGAAAACTACTTAAGTCTTTGGACAGAAAGGCCTCTGATAGGTTATTCTGCGGAAGGGACACTTCCCTATGCGATTGCAAATCATCCTGATATGCTTATTTCGGAGATAGAAATAAGCCAGCATAGCATGTATATCAGAGCTTTAACACAGTCCGGAATCATAGGAACTGTCTCATTAGGGTTATTCATTTTGATTCCAAATATTCGAGCACTAAGAGATGGGTTCAAATGTTCATTTAAATGGCCGCTATATTTATGTTTTCTGATATTATGTGAAGTTATTTGTCTTGTTACCGGTTTGTTTTACAATGTCGGAGTTACTCATGTTCTGTTTGTTACAGAGATTCTTTGGTTTTCATTAGGAGCAATACAAAAGAACTGTTGTAATTAAAAAAGGCAGTTGGAATCCAACTGCCTTTTTTAAAATCTCTCATTAATTGCTTGATGCTCCTGAACTGACCTCAAGCTTTTTAGCATCGCCCTTATCATCAGTTGTGTACTTGCAAGGATCTGCACCATCTGCCTTTACAACAATTGTCGCCACATTGTTGTTATCAATGGTAACTGTACCAATAATATCATGATCGGCTCCAACTCCAGATGTAAGCTTCTGCGGTCCATCTCCAATTGCGTTTTTATACTGTTTTTCAAAAGCTTTACCTGCTGGGGTAACTGTTAAAGCTCCTGATGATTTATCATACTTAACCGTTGCAGTATCACCCTTCTTCAATTGAGCATTTGCTGCAGCAACATTACATGCACTCATAATGTTATCAAGAGTAGTAAGATCCTTCGACTCTCTCGATCTCTGGATATTCGGGATAACCGCAAGTGCAATAACACCGATCAAGATAGCCATGATCGCGATTACGATGATCAGCTCGACAAGTGAGAAGCCCTCTCTCTCGCCTGCTAAATACTTCTGAATCTTCTTATTGACGGTGTTTTGCCGATGATTTATAATACAGGCGTTGTAACGTAAGCGAGAAGTGATGGGGTGTGTACAGATTTAGAGTCATCTTAACACGTACCCTTCTACACTTTTATTGATAAGACTATAATAATACGATATAATCCAATAAGAAAATATGTAGAATTCTACATTTTTTAAGAAAAGAGGGCATTGATCCAATTAATTTAGGCAATCATATTCGAAATATGTGCTCGAATAAAGATCAATGCTATGTGTTTATTGATGAAATACAGAAAGTGAATACAAAACTACTTACGTTTTGCGATAACAAACAACTCTTTTCCTCTATCATCATCAGAAGAAAGGGAAATATCAAAATGTCCGGCACGTACACGTCGTACTTCCTCAATAACGAATCCAATTTCTTCAAGCATTGATACAATTTCTTGTTCTCTATATCTTTTATCGCGTATTACATATTCAGCTGAGAGATCACCGTCTTCAACAAACTGTTCTTTTCTATAAATCAATCCGGATTCAGAATCCAAAAACATATAACGTGGATCAAAAATATCTCCGGTTGTCTGCGTGATTCTGCTGGCTTCAAGTTTAAATAGTAGCGACGGATCCTCAGTCACTACCCCAATATGGTCCGAAGCGATCAGGTTATCTACGAGTTCCATATTCATTACTGAAAGAAAAAGATATCCTCCGGAAGACAATCGATTATATGCTTCGACTAAGATTTCTTTATTGCTGGCATTGTCAGGATATGATCCTACAACATCATATAGAGCAAGGATAGAATCATATTTATCCATTAATACTGATAGATTTTCTTTTGAAACAACATTGACCGTGTCAAACCGTGGCGGATTAATCATACCTTTTGAAGATTCAATGGCTTTATTTATGTTTTCAGCCACAAAGTCAACGCCGTGAACATTATATCCGCGTTTCGACAATTCGATAGAATGTCGTTCCCGTCCACATCCTATGTCAAGGAAATCTCAGTCGGATCTACGATAAACTTTGAGAATCTCATCAATTTCATTTGTTGTTTCATGCATCCAAGCTTGATCAGAAGACATACGGCTGTAAGCTTCTATAAGATTGTTTTCTGAAAAATTAACAAATGGAAGGAATTTCTCAGAAATCAGTTTTTCATCTAAAGCCTGATCTCTAAAAACAAAAGCAAACCATTCATATCCGGGCTTTATATCACCTAGAGATAGTTTGCTTATTCTCTCGGGAGTTGCTACTGATGAGCAATCCACAAAAAAATGAGAATTGATAAGGGATGTATTCTCATTTACCTCCAAATCCGCTAAATCCGCAAAAGGAACATCGTCAAACACTTGTTTCAATTCAGATAGGTGTTCCTTAATCTCCCGGGCAGAAACTTTTCTGAATGTTGCATTTTCAAGAGCCTTGATTGTGCAAGGATTTGTTGTAGCTAATCCCCATGCAAAATCGTTAGAGAATCCCCATATTGACTGGAGAAGTCTGCTCGCAATCCCGTTTCCTCTATGGTCTGAGTCCACAACGAGCTGAACAACCCAAGTGATGGTATGATCATTTGAGTATTTCTTTCTGATATATATCGCAAATCCGATTAGAGTCTCGTCATCATCTTCTGCATATGAAATATAGAAGTTGTCCTTGATATAGTTTCTTTTATACATATCAACGGAATACCGGATTCTTTCACCCGGTTTAATTTCTGACTCTTTGCTATAGTAACCATAATTGTTACTGTATAGGTCAGAAATCTCTTCTATTCTTGTATCTGACAATGAAGACATCGGTTTTGTATAATATGTCATATTACAGTATCCTCCAACGCATATTACCATTAAAACGATTACAGTATAACATAATTCTATGCATTATACAAGGAGTGTTTGATAAACACTTGACACAATCGAATTCTTCGATTTGCTTGCACAATGAAAACATGTATGATATACTGTATTTGGTAATGATTTACGATTATCATGAAAATTCTTCTTGGAGGTAGATTTCATGCTGAACGTTTATTTTGGCGATTATGAGGGTGCGGTATATAACCCCAACGTATTCTTTGATAATACATATACTGATGAATGGATGTCTGACAATCTAAACAAAGAGATGATTAAGGACGTTGACAAGTCGGAGGTAATTGATACATACCTGATCAACAGCCCTGTGTTGGGCGGCATTTCTCCAGAACGTTTATCCGGTGGTGTAAAGACTTTGATTTGCATTCATATGGTTCCTGAAAGAGTTTTCAACGCTTCGACATGTGGTGATAACTGCGCCAAATGGTTACTCGAAATGTCAAAAACTAAAGATGTCACAATTAATCTACGACATCTAATGAATTTTGGGGATGGCTCGTTCGAGATTAATGTTCTAAATAACAAATGTGTCGCCCATGATATGGATGAACTAGTATCTTTAGCAGGAATGCTTATTTAGACTTTGGAGGAAACATGAGAGGAAGTTATACAATCAGGATTTCCAACTCAAGGATGCTTTACGAGTTTACTATCAGAAGAAACATAACCGTAGTCTGTGGCGATAGTGCAACAGGAAAGACCGAGTTATATAATATGATCCAATCGTACCGGAACAGTTCCGGTGAAGATAGTGGTGTATCCATTACCTGTGATGTTCCGTGCAGGATTCTGACAAGTGATGATTGGGAAAACTCGTTAAAAACCATTGAGAATAGCATTGTATTTATTGACGAAGGAAATCGTTTTATAACATCTACTGATTTTGCCAGGGCTATTAGGGGGTCGTCAAACTACTACGTAATCATAACGAGAGAGCACCTTTCTAATATTCCTTACAGTGTAGAGGAAATATATGGTATCCGATCATCTAATAAATATGCCGGGCTAAAAAAAACGTATAATGAGTTTTTTCATCTTTACGGTGAAATAGATTATAGTTCAGATATTTCTCCGGATCATATTATAGTCGAAGATAGTAATTCCGGATATGAATTCTTTTCAGCCATTTCTGATTCTGAGAATTACATAGTGTCCAGCGCTTCAGGAAAAGCTAATCTTTTGGGAGAAGTACAGAAACTAGGTAAAGAAAAGATGATTATAGTCATTGCGGATGGTGCTGCATTCGGCTCGGAAATGGCAAAAATGATGAGACTCGTTTCCAACAGAAAAAACATAGTGCTGTTTCTTCCCGAGTCGTTTGAATGGCTTATTCTCAAATCAGGTATAGTAGATGACGCTGAATTGCCCAAAATACTTGAGTCGCCTGAAGATTACATTGATAGCGAGCGATTCTTTAGTTGGGAGCAATACTTTACTCACCTCTTGGTTGATACAACAACAGACACTTATCTCCATTATTCGAAATCCAAATTAAATGAGGTTTATCTTCATCCGGATAATGCGAAGAAAATTAAGAATATAATCAAAAAAATCAAACTCTGAAATCCTTCGCTTATCGTTTTACCAGTGAATTAGTTTGGTGTGTGATGATTTGAATATTGAAACAACAATAGATATATATATAAATAATGGGAAGATGCCGAACAGCATCTTCCCATTTATTTATCAGACAGGATACACACTAATTCTTAGTTCGATGCTGCCTTTCCTGTTTCAACTAAATACGTCTGTTTTGTAGTTCCGTCCTCTTTGGTGGTATAATTACATGTAACCGTGTTATTTGTTGTTACTTTTACTACAGTTGTACCGTTTGTACTGTCAACCTCCCATGAAACAACAATCTGAGTTGCTTTTGCATCGGAAACACAACCTGCCGCAAGGGCAATTTTGGTAAGATCGCCAATATCATTTTGAACAGCATCGGCAATTCCGTCTTTATCTTTTGTAAGGGTTTTTTTACTAAAATCGATAGTGTAACTTCCTTTAGAGGCTGTTGCTTTGTTCGCCAAGGCGACATTGGTCGCGCTTGCAAGCGAATCAAGTTGCTGAAGATCCTTCGACTCTCTTGATCTCTGGATGTTCGGGATAACCGCAAGAGCGATAACACCGATCAAGATAGCCATGATCGCGATTACGATGATCAGCTCGACAAGTGAGAAGCCCTCTCTCTCGCCTGCTAAATACTTCTGAATTCTCTTTTATGGAATAGAAGATATGTATGAAAAACAAATGTAAACAAATTGTGAACAAAAGCTTGTGTTATCAGATCAAATATGTTATAATCGAACCATGGAATTATTGATAAACTCGGTTTGGAGTTCTATTTGAAAGAGGGGCTTTGCATGAAGAAAAGAATAAAAAGGATCATTAAACCTGAGAGAGAAGGGTTTTCTCTGGTTGAGATCATAATTACAATAGCTATAATGGCTATTCTTATTGGTGTTATTGCATTGGCGGTCATTCCAAATATTCAGCGTTCACGCGAGTCGACCGATCTTACCAAGTTGGATAATATCGCCGCGAGTGTGAATATCGCCATTGCGAATCATCAGATAGAAGGTGATGGTCAGTTTACGGTAGGAACGACCACGTCGCTTTCGGGAGATTCGAAAACTGTATATGATGCGGTGACCAGTGAGCTTGGTGACCTATCGCAGATTGAGATGGGATCATCTGCGGCCCAGGGAGGAACAATAAAGGTTGAATGGAAGATAGAAAACAAGGGTGTTGCACAGATTTCGGTGACAGTTGAAAAGGATTCGAAAGTGTTGGCTTGCAAGTATACTACCGGAGATCCGTCTGATGCGGATGGGAATCGATTGCTTAAAGCAGGTAATTGACCATAAGGATTATATAATTGCAAATAAATCGGAGGTGGTTACCATGTGCATAACTGAGTATGACGAGTGGGAGTATATGAATAAACCGCTTTTTGGAGCTGTAGGGTAAACTTGAATAGATATCGGAATAATGCAGCGGCATGAGGCCGCTGCGTTTTTGTGTCTATTTATATATTTATTTCATACGCTTAGCATAGGCTGGCTTCGAGCATGTGCATGTACTGAGCGGAGAGGTCGTGGCTAACATGAGTATACAGATCCAAGGTCATTTTAATGCTGGCATGACCGAGCCAGTGTTGAACAACCTTGGGAGGAATGCCGGCCTCCAGGCTTCGAGTCGCAAACGTGTGGCGGAAGGCGTGAGGGAGGATATGTTCGATATGGCTTGCAGCGTAGTTTGTTGTTTCGGAGACTTTTTCTGCTGTTTTGTTATATGAGTCAACGATGGTATTTATGTTGGCCACGATGGTTGAACGCCACTGAGGTTGGCCGTGTCGTCCGCAGAAGACGAGACCTTCGAAGCCCGGGTATGGGCTCCAGGTTGGCTTTTTTCTGTATTCCAACTGCAGAGCTTGCTGACGACGTAGCGCCTCGACAACACAATCCTGCAAAGGAATGGAGCGAAGAGACGACTTGGTTTTGGGCGACTGAAGGAGGAAATGGGTACCGGGTGTGCCTTCATTTTTTACGCGGACCAGAGTGTGACGGACGGTTAGGAAACTTACCGGATCCGGGATGCCGTAGGATCCGGGCATATCATCGGCTATATGTATGTCGGACCACTTGAGGGCCAGGAGTTCGCCGATACGTAGACCGGTGCCGAGAAGTGTGGTGACAGCGGGCTCTACGTGGCGGAATCGAGGTCGTTTCATATGTTCGCAGAGGGCGAGTTGTTCGTCTATAGTCAGCACACGGTGATCTGATATATCTGATCCCGGACGATCTGTGAGGGCACATGGATTTGAGGCTATGAGTTCGTTGGCGAGAGCTTTTTTAAACATGTTGTTTAGCATAGTATGGAGTGTCGAGAGGTACTTCGGAGAGTAGCCTTTGTTCAAAAAGTCATTGTAGATTTTCTGAATGTGTATCGGGTGGAACTCATCCAGTGTGTGCGTGCCTACAGAGTTTCTTATGTGTCTGTCGTAGAGAGCACGATAAGTATCCATGGTCGTCGGCTTGATGCGGCCAAGTTTGTATGTGTTCATCCAGATGTCAAACCAGCGGTTGAGCGTGGGTGTGCAGACTTGGTCTGATGCGGATGGCAGTGATTTGATGTCGATGCTTGTTGTTCGGTTCATTTTTTAGTCCTCCTTTGACTGTTCGTGTATAATAGCATAATGATATACTGAAATCAGCTTTTTTCAAGTATTCTAAAGGTGGTATTGATTATTCTTAATCATTGAAAAACAGGGTTGACAATACCAGTATATGAGGTAAAATAGAAGGTGCAACAAAGACCCTCCGGTTAGGAGGGAAATATGTACAAAAAAAATGAAAGGGCGCAGGGCTATGCGCTCAAACAGGCTGCTGAAGCTTGGAAGACCATAACATTGAAGAATAATTACTTATTCTTCAAGATTATGCAAGATGAGAAGCGGTTACGGGAGTTACTACGTCGTACATTGCCGGAGATTCGCATCAAAAAGCTAAGGATTGTCGGGGAAAAGACGATTCAGGCCGGAGTAGATATCCATGGTGTGCGTCTTGATGTGTATGCAGAGGATGAGACAGGTCGTCCGTTTACCATTGAGATGCAGATAAACAATACGGATAATATTCCTAAGCGGATGCGCTTTTATTCATCGATGGTAGACAGTCAGATGCTGGATAAGGGAGATAAGTACGAGCGGCTTCCGGATTCGTTTATAATTATCATCTGTTGTTTTGACTTATACGGGATGGGGTTACATAAGTATTCGTTTCGTTCGAAGTGTGATCAGGTAGATGGTCTGGCGATGGGTGACGGTGTGAAGTACGTTGTTCTGAATACGACCAGCTTTGCGGATGATGTGGATTCTGAATTAAGGGCGTTTTTGGATTATGTTGAAGGACGAGATGTTAGAGATGATTCTTATATAGCTGAATTGGATGAGGCGGTTGTTAAGGCTCGTAGGAATAAGAGATGGAGGAAAGAGTATATGACTGTTGAGCAGGAGCGTATGCATAGAGATTCTTTTGTAGAGAGACGTGGAAGAGAGCTTGATTGTCTCATGGTGGTTCGAAGAATGATGCAGAAAGGTTTTGATGTTGATGAAATAGTCGACTGTGTCAGTAGGGAAGCATCATTAGTCGAATCATATATGTCTGCACTTAACGAATGTGGTCCGACAGCTGAAATCAATGAAGTATATAATTATATCCATCGAAACGATGGATACGAAAAGATTTGAGGGGATAAAATGAACGAAAACCGGACGATCAGAAACAAAAAGCTTGCAGAGAAGGTCATAAAAGGCTTAAAGTCTCGTCATATGGAAGGCTTTTTTGCCGAGACGAAGGAAGAGGCGCTAAAGATCGCACTTGACCTGATATCGGAGGGGAGCAGTGTCTCCTGGGGAGGAACGATGTCGGCTGCTGAGATCGGGCTGACGCAGGTTTTGAGCACGGGAAACTACGATTTTATCGACAGGAACGGAGCGTCTACTCCGGAGGAGAAACGTCAGAGAGAGATAGAAGCGTATGGGTGCGACTACTTTATTGCGAGTTCGAATGCTATAACCGAGGACGGTATCCTTGTGAATCTCGATGGGAATGCTAACCGTGTTTCGTGTATCGCATATGGACCGGAGCACGTGGTGATGATCATCGGTATGAACAAGGTCGTCTCGGACGTTGATGCCGCCATAGAGAGGACACGCCATGAGGCTGCTCCGATAAACGCACAACGTTTCGATATCGATACACCGTGTAAACAGACAGGTGCCTGTGCGAACTGCAAATCACCACAGAGTATCTGTTGTCAGCTGCTGATCACCAGGCTCGAGATGCATCCGGACCGCATGAAGGTCATATTGGTGAACGATGATCTCGGTTTCTGACAGATTTTGAAGGGGAGAACAAAATATGAACGAATTTTACACGCTTAATGACGGCTCTCAGATCCCGAAGATCGGGTTCGGGACCTACAATGAAGCATTCGAGGACAACAAGGCATCAATCCTTGCTGCGATAGAGTGTGGCTACAGATTTTTCGATACGGCCTCGCTATATGAGACAGAGAGACCGCTCGGTAACGCTATCAGAGAAAGCGGTATCGATAGAAGTGACCTTATCATCGAGACGAAACTGTGGATAGATGAGATGGGAGCGGATGGTGTCAAAACGGCCGTGGAGAAATCGCTTAACCGCCTTCAGACTGATTACATCGATATCTACATGATCCATTGGCCCAGGCAGACAGGCGCAGATGATGAAAAATGGAAAGAACTTGATATCGAGACCTATTCAGCGATGGAGGAGCTGGTGGATCAGGGAAAGGTAAGGAGACTCGGACTGAGTAACTTCTTACCTCATCATCTTAAAAATATCCTGGACAACTGCCGCATCCGTCCGGTAGTGGATCAGCTTGAACTCCATCCCGGATATTCTCAGGAGGCTGCGGTCGACTTCTGCAAAAGAAACGACGTCCTTCCTATGGCGTGGAGCCCGCTCGGCAGAGGGAGAGAGAATGCCACTATCGGAAACTCGATCCTGGTCAAGCTTGCCCAAAAGTATGGAAAGAGCATCCAGCAGATTAATCTGCGATTCCTGCTTCAAAAGGGAATACTCCCTATACCCAAGGCTTCGTCAAAAGAGCATATGGAAGCAAACATGAAGGTTTTTGATTTCAAATTGTCAGATGATGATGTTATGATGCTGTCGTGTATGCCCCAGAATGCGTGGCTCGGAGAGCATCCTGACTTCTTTATCCCGGACAAAAAGAGTAATCCTCAAAACCTTTGATCCGACTATATGATCACATGATTAGCACGGTATTGCATTTGTAATGCTGTGCTAATCTTTATTAAAAATTTACAATTTTTTCACATATCATACGATTTTTCTTGCATTTTCCCGAAAATAGTGATAAAATATTAAAGGTTAAATGGGTGTAGTGCGCCCTTTAATCGTTATTTTAGTGTGCGAGGGTACCGAAAATGGGCGATTTATGGTATGTTCTATGCCCGGTCGTATTCATCTACGGGATAGTGATCGGGAGCTTTCTGAATGTGTGTATTTATCGTATTCCGAAGGAAGAGAGCATAGTTACCGTAAACTCACATTGCATGAGCTGCGATCACAAGCTCAAATGGTACGACCTCTTTCCACTGTTCAGTTGGATATTCCTTAGGGGGAAGTGCAGATACTGCGGTGCGAAGATCTCAGTTCAGTATCCGATAGTTGAAGCACTGAACGGCATCCTGTATGTAGCCGTGTTCCTTATCAACGGCTGGAGTGTAGAGAGTGCACTGTGGTGTTTTGTTACATCGTGCCTGATAGTGATCACGGTTATCGATTTAAGAACCATGATGATACCGGTTGGCAGCTATATGATCATACTTTTGATCGGTATAGTTCATATGTGCCTCGACCTGGACAACTGGCTTGATTATCTGCTTGGAGCGGTGTGCGCCGGAGCATTTTTGCTGATCATAGCCCTTTTGTTCCGACTGATCACCGGCAAGGGAGGCCTTGGACTCGGCGATATCGAGCTCATGGCGTGCGCGGGGATGTGCCTGGGACTGAGCAAGGTGTTTTTCGCTATCGTGATCGGTTGCATAATGGGAGCGATCATCGAGGGGATCCGCATAGCGATAACGAAGAAAAAGGGCAAGTTCGCATTCGGACCGTACCTGTCAGTGGCGATTTTTATCTGCCTGCTGTGGGGCAAGAACATGTTCGACTGGTACATGGGACTCATGGGTCTGTAGAAAAATAATCCGACACGTCCAACGGACGTAAGATAAAGAGAAATCATCATCGCAAAACGATGTTGAAATAGAACCACTATATTAAGCTTCGTGGAGGAGTGTTATGGCAAAGAAAGTGTTAGTGATCCGTGTAGGATCCAGGACAACGCACATTGTTCACATGGACAATGTCGACGACGAGCCATCGATCTACGGATGCATGCGTGTGACGACACCGGAGGGCTGTGTGTCCGACGGACAGATCATCGATGTGACTGATTTGGCACGTGTGATCGTAAAGACGATGAAAGAGAAACACATCAGTTGCAAGGACGCGATATTCGTAATTCCGTCCTCAAAGATCGCCAGCCGTGAGGCAACGATGCCTGCGGTAAGCAAACAGCGTATGGGGGCGCTGGTGCAGGCGAGAGTGGGAGACCTGTTCCCGGTAGATGTAGAGCAGTATGTATTCTCTCATGTTCTTCAGGGAAAGCCTTATAAAGGTGGAGAGGAGACTAAGCTTGCTACCGAGCAGGAATTTGACAACCTGGTCGAAGCCGAAGAGGGAAAGAATAACAAAAAGAAAAAGAAGAAGAAAAATGAGTCGACAGACAGTGTTGATGATTCCGAGCTCGTACAGGACGTGCTCGTATTCGCAGCACCGACCGAGCTGGTCAACTCATATTACGCACTGGCTGATGCGATCGGCGTAAAGATCTCTTCACTTGAGGCTGACGGAAACTCAGTATTCCAGATCATGAAGCGTCAGGTAGGATCCGGCACAAGCCTTTCGATTCAGATAAACCGCGATTCCACACTGGTTAATGTCGTCAACCAGGATAAGCTGCTTTTGCAGAGAGTGGTTCCGTACGGAGTTAATGTTTTCACTGATGCCATCCAGGAGGAGCCGGCATTCAGATGTGAGACGTTTGATAAAGCATATAAGCTTATTTCATCCCAGCGTGTGCTGATGCCGCATCTGGGAGTAGATAATACGAGCGATGATTTCTCACTGCAGAAACGTATCGAGGTTACGAACAATGGTGATTACCTCATCGGTAACATTATCCGCGTCGTAGAGTATTACAATGCTCAGCATCGTGGCGAGCCTATCCAGAACGTTTCTCTGATCGGTTGGGGATGCTCGATCGTAGGTATCCACGAGCTTCTGTCAAACGAGCTCGGCCTGCCTACCACGACACCTACCGAGATCGCAGGAGTAAGGTTCAACCGTAAAGTCGAGATCTCCATCTCGATGCTTCAGTACCTGAACTGTATGGGTGCTGTATTTGCTCCGGTTAACTTCATCTCCAAGGACGTAGCAGAGAAGGATGCGAAAAAGGGCACGATGGTCGGCCCGATCCTTATCTTTGGCCTTTTGGTCTGCGTGGCAGCCGTTATCGCAGGATGGTCATACTTAAACCTGTTTACGGCAAGAGATGAGCGTGATGCTGCACAGATGAAGGTTAACTCCATGGCGAGCATTGAGCCGGAGTATAATGAGTTAATGGCTGTTGAGAAGAATTATGGTACATACAAGGGCGTAAAGGTTGCTACCGATCTGAATAACAACCATCTAAGACAGTTGCTTGACGATATTCAGGCTATATGTCCTGCATCATTTACAATTAACAGCATAGTTTCAGATGGCAAGACGGTGACTATCAATGCAGATTCATATGAGAAACTTTCATCTGTATCTGCGTTGATAATACAGCTGAATAATAACATCCCTATGATTAGAAATGTTTGGATTGAGACAATCCAGTCAAAGAAGCCTGGAAAGGCGAAGAATAAGGATTATGGTTACACGATGACGTTTGAGTTTATCGCAAATGAGCTCAAGGCTGCTCAGGAACTTTCGGATGTTCTTTCTGACGTCATGGAAGCTCAGGATCAGTCGACAGAGAATGAAACGGTCACCGCCGTAGATAACACAGAAGGAGGTGATCAGTGATGAGTGAAACAGGAAAGAAAGCATTACTTATTATTGCAGGATTGCTTGTTTGTGTATTGACATTTTTCCTGGTTTATCAGCCAAACTCTGAGGAGATTGTTGATCTGGAATCCCAGTCAGCAAAACTCCATAGTGAGGTCAATAGACTCACCGCTCTTCAGGTTCAGGTTGAGCAGATGAAACCTCTTGCAGAGGCTCATGAGTCTGAGATGGACATGTATTTTGCTGAATACCCCTCAAGAATGACCGAGCAAAAGGCGATATATAATGTGTACCGTATGATGGTTGATACGGGGATGGATGTCACCGCAGTTCAGCCGAATCGTGACATGACCTTTATGCAGTCCGGGACGCTCGTTTCTGAGGATGCAGCAGTAGCAAGTGATAACTCCGAGGGAGTTACGGGTGCTGCAGCATCTGCTGAGATCTCGCCGGAGACAAAAGTGCCGATTAATGAGATACTCGGCAAGTATACTACATTCCAGCTTCAGGTAGAGGGTAAGAGATGTGAGATTTATGATGCTCTAGATTGGATATCTGAGAACTCGGAGCACATGTCGGTAGGAAATGTAGCTCTTTCAAGAAGCGGAGAGAATAACAGACTTGTAGGTACGATTGATGTTAACTTCTATTCAATGAATGGTAACGGAATTGCATACGTTGATCCTGATGTATCTGATATTGAAATTGGATCTATAGAGGTATTTGGTACTAAACAGAAAGATGGTGGACGATCTAAGGGAGGTCCAACGTACAAGGATTAGAAATAATTGAGTAAAGGGAACCCACTGATTGGGTTCCTTGAACTCATGGAACAGATGGCATGTATTGCGAAGGGATGTGAAGCGGATGAATTACAATAAGAACATGGAACGGGGATTTTCCCTGATTGAGGTTATCGTGGCTGTAGCTATATTAGCTGTGCTCTCTATGCCTATTCTGCTTTACTTCACCAATGCAGCTATTCACTCAGCACATGGAAAGCATGAGCAGGCGGCTGATGTTGCTGTGCAGTCCGTGATTGAGGAGATAGATGCTGTTACGGATTTGAAGATACTTCAGAATAATCTTGTAGGGACGAACGGATGGGAATTGACTTCTGTTCCTGATCCTGCTACCACATCAGTTCCTTCATCTGCTCCATCGGCTGGTACCATGGGAACATCTGAACCTTCGCCTACGCCTGTTGGAACTACGGCTCCTACGGCTTCATCAAATCCGAATGTTTTTGCGTTAAAAAAACCTATAACCATTGATTATGATGGTGGTGGAGAGAGAGAGTTTATCGCCAGGGTAGTTGTTGACTACAGTGGCTATGTTGCATCTGCCGAGGCAAACAAGGCAAATAAGTTTAACAGTTATAATAACCCGCATCTGCCCGAAGTATATAACGATTCAAATATTATAATATCGGAGTCTGACGAGACTGAAGCGGGTGTATATGATCTGTTTCACAAGTTGAATGGTTCATATGCAGATCCAACTAAAAACTCAACCGTATCTGATCCGAATAATACAATGGACATGATAAGAAATAACGCAGTTAGAAACTTTGAGATTTCGGTAATAAAGGAGACGGGTTCTGATGATGTTTTTGTAAAGGGTGGATACAAATTAAGCTATAATAGTAAAGAATCACATGTTGTGATCAAAGCAATGAAGCTTAATAAAAATGACCTTCGCAATATCTACTTCCTTTTTAAACCATTGGATCCTTCGGTCAGTTCTACTTCCAGTTCATCTCAGGCGGAGTTGTATTTTGACGCTTCGATGTCAAAGGAAGATTTCAAGAATATGTCTATAAGTTTCATCAGACAGAACGAATACGCCTTGAAAACTCCTACTACTGTTCCGACAACTGCGCCGACTACTACACCAGATGGAGGCAGTTCAATAACCACACCTTTGCCCGCAGACTTTGAAACGATATATTTGGATGGTAAATATAATGATGAAGGCAATCTGGCAGTAGGTCAGATCGATCAGTATATTACTATAACTGCGGTAACAGCCTCCGGGGGAAACAGTGATTGGAATGATTCAGAGGATGGAATAAAGTTCTATGGAAACAGTAATGTATATATGTCGGGAGTTGCAAATTTTAATAAGTCGCGTAGCGATGATGAAATAACTGCTGATGTAGACGCAAAAGATAAGGGGAATCTTTGGATGGTAGATTCTCCAAAAGAGAATAGAATAGCGAGAATATATGTATATGTTTGGCCGAAAGATGAGTATACTGATGATAAGGTAGATGGTTTTTTGGCAAAAGCTGAGACTACCAAGTCAAATTGATAGAATTCTGATGAATCGTAGGAGAAAGGAAGTTGCCATATGAAAGGGATCATGAAAAGAATGAAGGGCATGCGTGAAGGTGCGACCTTGGTCACGGTTGTAATTGCAACCGCGTTTTTGGTCGCTATCGGCGTGGTTATTCTTGCTGCTTCTACGCGTTATCTTGTTTCTGTATATATGGAAAGAAATACTAACGAGAATATGTATTCGGCTGAAGGCTATCTCGCGGAGCTCCGTACGGGACTTATGCAGTATGCCGGAGATGCCGCGCTTACTACATACAAAGAGATCATGGAAAAGTATGAAAAGAATAAAGGTAAAGCCGGTTCTGAGTTCGGTAAGCGTTTTGCAGCACGTATTGTAGCCAAGCTCGAGAATACCAATTCTTTTTCATTCACCGGATACGATGAAACTACCAAGAAATATGCAAATGTATACTATGACGGAGATAGTAGTAACCCTACAGATGGAACTATACCGGCTTCGAAAAGAAATATTGTACTTATTGATGAACTTCGCAAGTTGTTAAAGGATGGTGCACCTTCATCAGAGGATCCTGTAGAAAGGGCCAAAGAAGAGAATAAGAGCCCTATAGCGTCAAAGAAAATCTTTTCCGACAGGCTTGTAGCCGATGGTGGGAAAGCGATTGATTTTCCCGAAGGGGAAAGCGGGGATGTATACAGTGTTATTCATTTCTCACCTACAAAGGGATACTATGTCGTACTGAAAAATCTGGTTATTGATTATAAGGATGATGCCAACTATCGTACAGCTATTATGACAGATATTCAGATAAATACGCCCGACTATAAGTTTGAGGGTGGTAAATCTCTTGATGAAGCAAGAGATTTCATTATCATTTCAGATGGAGAGTTGGATGTTGAAGGAGGAAAGAATAAGTTTAACGGTAATATATATACCGGAGCCGGGATGACAGACGATACTCAGACACATCATAATTCAGGTATAAATATCAACAAGAAAATGTATGTCGACTGTGCGAAAAACATTAATGATGGTGATGATAACGCAGATGTTTTCAGATGCGAAAAACTAATCAGTCGTGGAAATCTCGAAGTATATAAAGGTGCAAACGTTGATATCGCCGGTCCTTCAATTAATACGACTACTGTTGACTATACAAATCCTGATGCAACAGTTCCGGGCGATTTTTATCTCAAGAATATCAAACTGATCACAAAGACACCGAATGAAGGTGATTCGAACGCAACTGATATCAATAACAAAAATAAAAGCTCAAGTCAGCACACGGAGTTTAAGATTTATGGCAACTCATATGTGGAGAATGATTTGGATATCAGAGACAGTAATTCCATAGTTGAACTTGGAGGAAAGTATTGTGGTTATAGCTATAATAGAAATAATGTAAATGGTGTAGTTGGAGCGTATGATTCTACGTACAGTTCTGCAATTCTTGTTAACGGCTATAATACGACGATAAATGCACACAATCTGATAAAGCTTGACCTGTCGGGACGTGCATATGTTGAGCGAGACAAGAATCCGGACTTTCCGCAGAATGATATCATCCTTGGTCAGTCAGTTGCTGTAAAGAGTGATCAGTTGGCATACCTTTTACCGGATAAGTATTTAAAAACAAAAGCGAATCCTGTTGCCAAAAGTGATGCAGATAATGATAATACCATAGATTTTAACAATCCTGCATCAATGATAGATCAGAATTATGCGACATTGAAGGATGATGGTACATATGATTTCACAGGCCTTTTGAATGATTTTATGGGTGGAGACGGGGCCAATTATTTGGATGCATCCAATCCAATTACTGCAAACTATGCAAAGGCTGATTTTGCATTTTTATATCTAAACTTTGCAAGTGATGAAAAAGCAAATGAGTATTTCTCCAAGTTTTTTACTTCAGATAGCGGTAACGGTGCCATTACAAAAAAATCTCTCATGGAGAGATCGAGGCCGTATCTTTCGACAGTGAATGATGAGGGAGATGGTGGCTTGAAGCTTGATCCCGCACTCTTTGTTATAGCCGGAAATATAATCAGAAATTATACTGCAGCAGGAACGCTCGATGAATCGAATTACTATGATGGTAGCTATGCTCCGAAAACCGATCTTCTCAATGAGGGAATAGGTATAGGTCGACGTTACATGAGCCTGGTAACAAAGCTCACAGCGGGAGATATGAGTGGTGTAAGCTCCATGAGATTTGCCGATCTCCCGACAGAGGATCAAGCACCATTTGTATCAAATAAACTTATTGATTTTGCACAATTTAATCCGAGCGATTCATCAATAATCCCGATTAGTGCAAGAAATGATGAAACAATCTCTGTTGGCGATGGGGTATCTTCTAGGTTGAATGTAGTTAATGGGCCTGGACAGATCACGAGTGCAGGAAACTACCTGTATATTGCAAATGGCAATGTGAATATTGCTACTACCGAGGATGTGGAAGGTTTGATTATTGCAAATGGTGATGTAACATTGAATGAAGCTGCTAATTTCAAGGGGTTAATAATAGCCAGTGGAAATGTAAAAACAGCGGATAGTGGTGGGGCAAAAATCGAATCCAATAGATCGCTTGTCAAGAAGCTGTTTGAATATATCCAGCTTGATAATGATCTGCGTAGGATTCTTCGCGGTAGTTCAGATCCTATTACAAATAGTGGTAGGAATCTTGAGAATTGCATCCGTTATCAGGATTGGACAAAGAACACTTATTGATGATGTATATGGAGGATGGACATGATTAACAAGAACAAAGAAAAACTGAACAAAAGCTCCAGAGAGGGTTTCTCGCTGATTGAGTTGATCATTGCCATCGCTATTTTGGCTATATTTGTAGGCGTAGTATCTCTCAGTGTTGGACTTCTCAGAAGTGCTGATACGAAGGGACTCGCGAGTCATATTAACGATAGCTTGACAGATCTAAAGGCTGTTACGCAGGCGCATACCGGCCCTTATTATCTTCATATATATAGGGATGAGGATGCATATTGGAAGTGCTTTGATTCAAATTCTACATTTGCAAAACCTGCTACAAATGAGTCTCAGAATAGACTCGGACCTGATTCGATGGCAGTTAAAGTTATTAGTCCCACCGGTTCGGATTCATTATTAGGTAATTCAGGAAGTGAAAGTGTTACGGTATCGATAAAGAAGAAGGACGGTTCGTACAACTCCGGTATCCCTGTTGCCTTTGAGGTTTATAAATCTAGTGATGGAAGTGGAACTCCGGATTACAAGGTGATATTGGCGGAAAAAACGGGACTTCACTATCTGGAACAACAATAATTACGATAGATGATAAGCATTTTAAGGGCAGAATTATTCGTTTCTAATATCTGTAAGGAGGCATGGCATGAATGCTGAAAGAGTAATAAAGGATGGAAAAGCGTCGCGAGAGGGTTTTTCTCTTATTGAGTTGATCATCGCGATAGCTATAGTCGGCATTGTCATGTCAGGCGTATTACTGTTGATCACTTATGCGACAAACAGTATGCGTAGGACAAATAATCAGGTTACAATTCAGAATCAGGTAAAGGATGCTGTTACTCATATTACTACACATATCCAAGAGGCTTCAGAGGCTAGATTCTACAATGAAACTGACAGTACCCCGACACTTATAACTGCGAATGCAAAGAACTATGTGAATGGTGTTCCTTCTGTTATCGATTTTGGTATATACTGGAAGGGGGTATACAAGGAGACAACAACATCTGATCCGGAGAGTGTTATTTATTACACAGAATGTCATTATCCAAATAGTTGGGATTCTTCAAGAACAGCTTTTGATAATACAGAAGCATTCTTTAATGATAAAAAAGATGCGATAGATTATGATAAGGTTTTTGATACTACATATGGATCATTAACAAATGGAATTAAAGGATGGGCAAAGGATAATATTGCAAGTGAAGCTATATTTAATTCCGCAGACAAGCGTACGTTTATCCTTTGCAGAAATGTAGACGTTTTCCAGCCTGAAGAGATGTCAGTTGAAACTGTTACTTCTGCTCCATCGACAACTCCGACGGTCGTTGCAACAGAATCACCGAGTCCGAGCCCGAGTGGCACGACTAATCCTGCGGCATCTGCAACGCCTACACCAACACCAATTTGTATAAGTTCAAAGTCAGTTACGTTTACCATCAAACTGAAGAATACTTCAGGAGATACGGAGTTTAAAACGACAAAGACGGTTTATCTGAGAAACCAGTAACATATTATCCATGCCCCGGAAAGGAAGCCGGGAGAGATAGGAGGAAATCGCTATGAAGAAAAGGGGATTTGCGAAGGGATTGGTAGGTGTTCTTGCACTGACTGTAGTCTTTTCAACCGTATTCATCCTTTTGATGAAATACGATGTTTTTGGTGCGATAAAGACCGGATCTGTCCAGGACAACGAATACGTTGTCGAAAGTGACGGCATTAAAAACATAGAAGGTGATCATATTGAATCACTCAGTTTGGGAAGTAACGTAAAAGGAACTACTCCTAAAAGGAATTATACCGGATGGGATATAAAGGACATTCCATATAATGAGTATATAAAGAATGGTTATTCGACAAGTTTTTTAGAGGCAGCGACAAAGTATCTTACATCCACGCCGAATGAGACACAGCTTGCATTATGGAAAAATGACAGCAATGATACTGTAAAATTCGAACTCAGAAAGTTGCTTAAGGATGAGTACAAGGAACTTCCGGAAATACCTAATCTCTCAGGAAAAAAAGGAACAAAAGACAACCCATTTGTTCTTCTTGAGGTGGTTGCCGATAAGGCATCTCAGGAGCTTACATATTTCGCCGGAGACCAAAAGAGTGGTCTTCCGTTTGATCCTGCAAAGGTGTCTGCGAAGATAATGAGCAGTAATGATGCTCGTGATTACAGATTTACTAACGATTCTGTAAAAAATAATGTTGCAAATTTCCTTAATGTAACAAAAACTAGTTCAGGAGCAGGTCAGTGGCTCTCATATACAGACTATAGTGTATTCCCGCTTGGTAGTAAAGACGGTGAGAAAACCGATAGTATGAAGTTGCTTGATTGTCTGGATATGAGTAAGACAAAAGCAATCAAGGAGAATCCGTATTATACTAGATACGAAAATGTCACATTCAATCATCTCTACGATATAGATATCACAGAAGATGATCTGCTTAGCGTGGAACCAACCGATGAGGTCTTGGATGCACTTGCGAAAAGGTTTGGAGGTAAAAGACAAGACCTTATAAATGAGATAAACAAACCGGATTATAAAGTAAAGTCCACTGAAGTTGTTAAGTATAATATTACTCGTGAATACTGCGAGAAGATGCAGATTAAGAATACGGAGATAGGGACATATTTTGGTAGTCTTGGAAATCATCTTGTTTGGAAGTATAATTGTGATGATTCCAATGCTCAGTCCGGAAATGCTTGGAAGATTAGTTTCAGAAAATACTTTGTAAAGCATTTTGAAGAGTTATACACTCTTGGAAAACAAAATGACAACTTGTATAATTTGTATATGAAGGGTGTTGTTGACGAGTATTTGCCACTTCTTAACAAAATATATTCCAAGAAGAATGACGGCAGAACTCTCGATGAGAGTGCGCTTGCAGATACGAAGGATTGGGGATTTTCTGATATGAAGGAGGACAAGGAATCCACGGTTCGTCAGTACAAAACTGATGTTTACAGAGGCACAGAGCAGGGTGGATATCTTGTCTGCGTAAAAGAAGGAAAGGGAGATTTGGTTCTCGACCATATCGAAGGTACCGTCACATATTATTATGAAGATGGAACGTCTGAAGATATAGAGAATAAAGTATTCACAAGCAGAGAAGAGGCTGCAAATACATGGGAAAAGAATACTAAACGTGAGATAGCAGAAAAGTATGGCAAAAAGAATAACAGGTGGTATTATCGACATAATGGAAAGGTTGTAACGGATATCACTTTAAGCAAAGGAAAGTACGTATTTAGAGAGCCTAGAGATAATAGTGAAAATAATCTGAAACGTTGGATTTATGTTCCTACTATTACAGAATTGAATTACATAGCCAAAGACACTAATCTGACTCGAGGTTTTATTTCTAAGTCAGTACGTGGTGTAAATGGGTTCTGGATGTCAGCGTATGATGATGCAAATCATAAATATCATCATCAGTATGTCTCTACTAGGGATGAAATATCTGAGGGGATTGCTGGAAAGATCAATGCGGCCAGAAATAGGGGCGATATTTCTAATGAAGAATGGGGTACAATTAAAGGGTTAGGTGACAATGACGGCGGAGACGACCTCGTTGAATGGAGAGGTGGAAAAGCTGTTGTTGAACATCGTACGGAAGGTGGAATTGATGAGTGGCCCTATTTTGCTCAAAACTATATAGGTGTATCAGATCTTATCGATCGATGCAACAGCAACAATGCTGATAGAAGAAAATCTGTAACAGGCCTTGTTATTAACATGAATAAAGGCGATTATTATATAAGAACTAAAGCTGAGGTTGATGGATTTGAAGGAGAGACGTATCCAAGTATTAACGGAAAAGTATGGCAAAAGGATAGTTTGAATCTGAACGTAAATGATTTAGAATCAGAGTATCGTCGACGTGAATGGATTAATGGTTATGATGCTGCGGTAGCTTATTATGCGCAGAATGTTGTTCCTGTAGTTTCGAATACAAAGAATAATGTTGAAGATGTTGATGCTTTTAACAAAGGATGGAGGTTTACTGCAACAAAGCCGGATTCTTTCCATTCGGATGACATAACGCCCCAGCCTGCCGGTGAGGAGAAGGATGGAGTGGTTACAAAGGGAGTTGTCTTCAAACAGAAAATGAAAACATATACTCTGACATATTATGGATTTAAGACTAATCCTATTCTCCAGAGAACCTTGTTTGAGTATGCGGGCGGACAGGATGAGTTTGATGATTTTCACTTCCAAGTTATTTGTGTAACTCCTAGTGAGATGAATACAATTTACAGAGAAAAGAAGAGTGGACAGCTTGATCTAATAGAGCGTGCAGACATGTTCTATTTTCACTGCATGAACTCTCATACTTGGAAAGAAAAAGAGGAAGATATACAGCTCAAGTTCTATAATGAATATGTGAACAAGGGGAATCCTGTAAAGTTTAATGATATTCTCTCATTCTATGAGAATGACCTGGAATGGGATATGGTATGTGAGCTTATCGAACGTTCAGCGGACAAGAGATATGGAATGACGTTACCTATCATGTTTAATGAAGTTGTCAACTATATGACGGGTGAGCAGGAAACCAACAATGGCAACAGAGATAAAGATACTCACATGTATATATGTGGAACCGGTGAAATCGACGGCTATAGCGATACCAAAGGAAAAGCGTCACCAGGTGTTGAGAATAATATTGCAAAGATGCTACAGATACTTATACAGTTTGATCTTCGAGCGGTTCCAAATAAAGAGGTTACTGTAGAAGGAAAGAAGTATACCATTGAAAGAACATTTATGGATGACATATACTGGGAAAACAATTCTCGTAATAGCGTCAAGCTTAAAAAGATAAAAATAAATCCTAATCATAAGGTAAATACAAACACTGCGGAATATACGGGGTTTGTAGATAAGTATAATGTGAAGACCGGTGAATCAAATGCTCAGCCTGTATATGAGAATAAGGACAGAAAGCTTTGTGCAAAAGATAAATGTGGTTGTGGGGATCAGTTTAAGGAGCATTCATTGTATTTGTGGAACAGATATACATTCTATCCATGGACTGAATCAGGAAAGCCATCTGGATATTCTGGTTCGAATGGCTTTGATGCGGGTGAGTTGGTGGCACTCGGATACTTGAAGAGTTATTTTAGGAAACCGGATGGATCATTGACTGATTCAGAGAGTGATACATTTAAAGATGTAAATGATAGCAAGTATTTTGAGCGAGGCGGTTCGAACGGACATGACAAGCAAAATGTATATGTTCTTCATCAGCCTGGACAGGCAATAAACAAGAATCAGGGTTCAAACCTGTTGACAAACTCGTCAGATGAAAACGTGTTGAAGAATAAAATAAATGTGTTCTTTGATGTTGCATTTGCTATCATGGATTCATATCCTGCAGGAAAGATGACCGTTAGGCCTCTTTCCAGAGAGGATGTGTATACCAAGCTTTCTGATAGCCTAATATGGATGGATTACAAACGAAAGAGTTCAATTTATCTTGATGCATCAACAACAACTGGTGCCGCTGCCGCTGCGTCTAAGTATTCGCCGAAAGAGCTAAAGAAAGCGTTAGATATACATTTCGTTGCAAGTAACGATAACAACGAAACTGGGTTCATTAAGCGTTGCTATTTGAAGAACTCAAATACAGACGAGATCAAGCCTGTAAAGGTACAGGGACCAAAGAATACACTTAATAGTTTTATAGCCGATTCGTTGCAATTCTATAAAGTACCTCGTGAGAACGATGATGATAATGTCGCCGCAAAAGATAAAATAGATATGGTAGAGTCAACGATTGAGTCGGTTGAGGATGGTGATAAAAGAGAGTATACGTTCTATGGCTACAAGGTTGAACCGGGTGATTTGTATTTCTATGTTCCGTTTACATTGGATGATTTCTATAACGGATATGACAGGATTGTTTTTGAGATTACAAACTGTAGTAAGAGAAAGGGGGAGCTTACTGTAGAAGATGATCAGATTGTTGAGGTCGAGATCACTGAGCGTGAGCTCTTCAACCTCGAATAATTTGGACAGAATGATTTAAAAGTGGGAGGCTTTGGCCTCCCGCTTTTCTAAAACGCAGGAGGAATGTATATGCCAGAAATAAGTAGGTTTTTTGGGCTGGTTGTAAAAATCTATTATAATGACAATGATAAACATCACAAACCTCATGTTCATGTATACTATGGAAATCACGAAGCTTCAATTGGTTTAGATGGTGAAGTTCTAGAGGGAAGTATACCTGTTAAACAGTATCGTTTGTTAATGGGGTGGATTACGATTCATGAAGATGAACTATACGATGCATGGAATAAGGCTGTAAAGCAATTACCGATTGATAAGATTGAACCGCTGAAATGAGGTGACAAGCTATGTATGTGATTGATGGGATAGTATATGCTGGTAATAATGGTAAAATTTTAAGCGTCGAGCGTGTTGTACCACTAAAAGACAGAATGCTTTTAGTTACGTTTGACTCTGGTGAAACAAGACTGTTTGATACTACGCTATTGTCAGGACCTGTTTTTGAACCGTTATCGGATGAGCAGATATTTATGCATCCTACGATTGAGCATGGTGTTGTTACGTGGAATAATGGTGAAATTGACTGCGCACCCGAATATATGTACAAGAATAGTTTTGAATATACTGAGGGTGAGATGGTTTCAGCCTGAAGAGGTGTATGAATCTGGGGGATTAGAGTATGGATATTCTGGAAAAGATAGCAAAGGAAACCCGTGAGAAATACAGCGATATCATCGATGCGCCGAGGCCTGAGATAAAGAGGAAGCGCATGTCGATGGAGGAAAGGGCGGCGCAGTTTGCGCCTTTTGCAGCGCTCACGGGATATCATGAGTCTGTCGAGGAGACAGAGGATGCACATACGGCGGCTAACGAGTCGGGAGGCGTGTATGCCGTTGACGAATCCGAAGTATGGAGCTCATGAAACTTCGTAGTGGAGGTGACAGAATAAATGCCTATAAAGATCCAGGATTCGCTGCCCGCGCAGCAGATACTTGAGAATGAGAATATTTTTGTGATGACGGAGTATAGGGCGATGCACCAGGATATCCGTCCGCTTCACGTGCTTATACTGAACCTGATGCCGACGAAGATAGAAACGGAGACACAGTTCTTAAGGAAACTCTCGAACTCGCCTTTGCAGGTAGAGGTCGAGTTCATGCAGACAAAGAGCTACCAGCCCAGACATGTGGAAGAGAGCCATCTGGATACCTTCTACACGGTATTTGATGATGTGAAGGATCGCAGATTTGACGGACTGATCATAACGGGGGCTCCGTTGGAGCATACACGTTTCGAGGATGTGGTATACTGGGATGAGCTCTGTGAGATCATGGAGTGGTCAAAAACTCACGTCCACTGTACGCTTCACAGCTGTTGGGGTGCATGCGCGGCGCTTTACTATCATTACGGGATACCGAGAGTGGTCCTTGATGAAAAGATATCCGGTGTTTACCAGCATCGTGTGATAAAGAAAAAATCGCCTCTGTTCCGAGGCTTTGACGATGTGTTTGATATGCCTCACAGCAGGAGCTTTGCCGTGCCTGAGGGGGCAGTGGAGCTTGAGGAAAACCTCGAGCTGATGGCTGTTTCCGATGAGGCGGGTATCGCCATACTGAAGAGTAAGGACAGCTCGCAATTTTTCTTTACGGGTCATCCGGAGTATGATTCATCAACGCTTGCGGGCGAATACGAGAGAGATATGTTAAAGGGTATCAATCCGAAAGTTCCGAAGCATTATTTTCCGTATGATGATCCGAAAAAAAGACCGATCGTGCGCTGGCGTGCGGCGGGACAGCTCCTGTACAGCAACTGGCTGAATTATTATGTATATCAGTCTACGCCTTATGATGTAGGCGCGATCGACGGAAGTGAGGAGCATGTAAAAGAAGCTGATTCCGGTGAGAATGACAGCGCGGAATGAAATAAAACAGGGAGTTAAAAAGTCCAGCGGTGATATGTCAAGAGTAAATTGTAATTATTTTAGAATCATTTACATATCATTTGCTTAAAAAAGAGTAACCTTAATAGACCCTGAGAAATCTGCTTATTTAAGCAGGGCATTCATCAGCAGGAATAGTCATCTATTCCGCTGCTCGATATAAGCGATTGTCTTTCAGCAGTCGAAAGACTAACCGCACAAATTTACGGGCAGTTAAT
>CAMVOY010000013.1 GCA_947169235.1 uncultured Lachnospiraceae bacterium
CGGAAGACTCGGATTCCTTCGGAATCCTCGTTTTCCGTTGGGCTCACCTGTCCTTGGATGCATACATCTGCATGCAAGCATGCTCTGTATGCATCCATCGGACAGGCTCACGCCTTATCGCTAAAACTGATTATAAATAAACTGCGCAGCATCGATACCGGATCCGTATTTTCCGAGCATAACCGTTGCCAAGAACAACATCAATAATAATACATACCTGACGATATAGGGTGTGCGCATAAGTCTTGCGCTCACTCTTTCTTTTCTTCCACACATACTCACGATGATCATCAGTACAACTCCGGCAGCAACTATGATATAGTCCGCAACACTCACTCCCATATCGAGAAGTTTTGCTCCTTTTACCGGGCAACTGAATATATCCGTAAACATATGTATAAACTGTCTGACGGCAAGTTTTGCAGAATTGTAGACATCAAACAGTCTTATGAAGCACATAAGTAAAAATGTACGGCCGACCTGAAAAAGCCTGTATCCCCACGAACCCGTGAGCGTCGGATGCTTTTTATGAAATCTGTCATACGCGGGCTCAAGCTCGCCGGAGATAAGTATCACAACTCCGTTCACAACGCCCCACGCCACAAAATGCCATGCAGCTCCGTGCCAGATGCCCGTCGCAACCCAGCACACCATCGTCGACAGATAAACAGCAACTCTTTTTGCTACCTTCATTCCGAAATGATTCTTCGAAAAAGTGGTGAGCTTCCTGAGCGGCTTAGATATACTGAACGGGTAGAAAACATAATCTCTGAACCACGTTCCCATTGTGATGTGCCAACGACGCCAGTACTCGATTATACTCTTTGAGAAGAATGGTCTTTCAAAGTTCTCTTCAACCCTTATCCCCAACATCTGAGCGATACCGATAGTGATGTCGATGCCTCCGGTAAAATCAGCATAGAGCACTATCGCCCAGAATATCATCATGATAAAAACATAACCGCCCGTATAGTGTTTCGCTCCTGCAAAGAGTTCCGTCACCGCAGGCGAAAGCCTGTCCGCTATCACAAGCTTTTTGAAATAACCCCATAGTATCCTCTGCAATCCCTGACCGACCATCAGTCTGTCAAAATAATGCTTTTTATAAAGTGTTTCCGACAGGTCGCCGTAACGACTTATCGGTCCCTGAATGAGCTGTGGGAAGAATGTCACGAAGAGCAAAAACTTGGGATAATTCTTTTGCACCTCGCACTTGCCCCAGTACGCATCCAGAAGATAGCTGACGGCTTGAAAAGTATAAAAAGATATCCCGAGCGGAATGATCAGATCCGGTACGGATATCTCTTTTTCGGCCGATAAAAAATGATTGATATTTGTAACTACAAATGCCGTATATTTTGTCACGGCAAGTATTCCGATATTAAGGATAAGGCAAAGGAGCATAACTGTTTTCTTTTTTGAATTAAACTCCTTTTTCAGCATCTTTCTTTGTTCCTTTGATGCTGTCTCCTTCATACGTTCAAATGTATCATCCTGTCTGCTTATATATAAGCCCGCCAGATACACGGTAGTAGCTGTCGTGATTATATAAATAAGATATGTCCATCCCGCACAATAATAAAAGCCGAGACTCGCCAGTAACAGAAGCCAATACTGGAGTCTCTTGGGGATTATATAATATAATACAAACAGCCCTATTATAAAGGCTATAAACTCGTAACTGATAAACATTTTATAACTATCCTTGTATATTCATACTGATATTTGTATGCCATATTATAAGGCGGAGTGATCGGCGTCCCGATCACTCATCCAACAGTCTCTCTATCATATCAGTCAGGCTTTCAAGTGAATTGAAGTTCTCCGGCACAAAATCTCTCGCCGTAACCTCTACATCAAACTCCTCATTCAGCTCGGTGACCAGGGTCACCAGATCGAAAGAATCGAGGACCTTGCCATCGACAAGTCCTGTCTCATCCTCATAATCCACATCCTCATGAAGCTCGGTAAGCAGTGCAAGTATTCCCTCTCGAATCTCTTCTCTGTCCATTTTCTCCTCCATATCAGGGAACAGTCCCGGTTCCCCACGTTTTTTTACTCCCTTCCCGTGAACCTTGATTATATCACAAACGGACGCTCTTTTCAAGCGTCCGTTTGTTTCTTTTTGCTTTCTGCGTACATTTCTTTCAGTTTCATACGATCGAGCTTTCCGTTTGGCAAAAGTGGCATCGTTTCTATCTGCCTGATGGCATTTGGCACCATATACCGCGGGAGACGCTTTTTCAGTTCCTTGGTGAGCTCTCTCTTGTCGATATCGCCCACATAATAGAAAACGATCTTTTCATTCTCCCTGAAAAATACACAGGCACACATCTTCACACCCTCGACCCTCATCGCGTCGGCTTCTATCTCTCCGAGCTCAATACGGTGTCCCATATGCTTTATCTGGTGGTCCTTTCTGGAAGCAAAGTAGAGTTCTCCGTCCTTTCTGTAGCCGAGATCACCGGTATGATAGATCCTGTCATCGTATTCGGTCCTTAACGGATTCGGGGTAAATGCCTCATTTGTTTTTTCAGGATTTCTGTAATAACCCTTGGTAAGGCAGGTACCACGGATACAGATTTCACCCTCCTTCCCCTCGGGGACCGGGTTGCCATCCGCATCCAAAAGCAGTATCTCGGTATTTTTAAATGGTCTCCCTATGGGGATGACCTCCTCCTCCTCAAAAAATCTGTCAGCATGGTAATAACAGCTCATGCCCGTAGCCTCAGTAGGTCCGTAGAGATTGAAAAAGTCCGCATCCGGCAGCGTCTTTTTCCAAAGATTGAACTGTCCTGCAGGGAATACCTCGCTCCCGAAAGCTATCTTTTTTAAGTATGCCGGTTTTACTATATCAAAGGTTCCAAAGCTTGAGATCATGGTGAGCGCCGATACGACCCAGCATATCGTATTGACCTTATGCTCATTCAGATACTCGACAAGCTTCGTCGGAAAAAGAAAGCACTCCGACGGTATCAGCCATGTCTTCGCACCGAACTTAAGCGTAGAGAAAACCTCCTTCATGCACGCGTCCAGATAGAGTGGTGCCTGCATACCGAACACGCAGCTTTCATCGAAGCCCAGGGTTTCGGTCAAAGTCTCCACGTAGTCAATTACACCTCTATGATAGCCTACGACGCCCTTTGGCACCCCCGTAGAGCCGGAGGTAAAAAGCACGTAAGCAGGATCGACATCTAACGCATTTTCTCTCACCTTTTTCAGCTCATCCTCGCAGACAGCATCCGGCAAGGCATCGTATGAAAGAATCTCGCCCGAAAAATCCAACTCCTTTGCGGTCTCCATCGTCGACTCGTCCGTGATCATAAATCTCGATTCTGTCGTCTCAAGTATAAGCTCGATCCTTCGTCTGGGCATCTCTACATCTATCGGTACGTAATAACATCCCGCTGCCACCGTTCCGAAAAACGCGGTCAGTGTATAAGGGGACCTCTTCATAAAAATGATCACGGGCTCTTTTTCCGCGCCCGATCCTATGAGCATGCTGCCCACCCTTTTCGCGCGGTCACAAAACTCCGCGAAAGTCAATACCAGCTCATCATCAGCAAAGGCCTCCCTGTCGGGAAACCTTTCTGCCGCCTCTTCCATGTATTCAAGAATATTTGTTTTCATCGTACTACCTCTAAATCATTCTTCCCCATTTATCAGGACATCTCTGTTCAACTTTTTCCGCGCTCTGGCTCCCGACAGTATCTCCAATTGCAGGAACAGGATATTAAATCCGGTATCATGGAAATCTATAACCACCTCCAAGGCAGTGGCTATAAGCAGCGCACTGTCAGGTATACCCAGCTGAGAAAACAGTATGGCATACAGCGTCAACCCTGCACCGGGAAGCGGCGGAACTGCTATCGCCAAAAATGCTCCCGTTATCACTGCCGACAACAGCCACATCGGGGTTATCTGTATATCATATGTTCCCGCAAAATAAACAGATATCACCATCAGATATACGATCGTCGTCTGCATATACATCACATTTCCCATTGGATATGCAAACCTGACATAGTTCCGGTCCACGCCGAGCTTTTTTTCACAATTCTCCATACCGAGTGTAAATGCCGCCATACTCGATGCAGTAGTAAAGGCGACAAAGGATGCCGGCAGAACTTTTTTTAATACAAGTATCGGAGAGCATTTCAGCCTGAAGGAATTATAAACGACCATCAGTATCATCCACCCTAAATTAATAACTATCAAAAGAGCAACAGGCTTCCACAGGGAAACGATAGCCCCCAGATCACCATTCCATATCTGATGGATCAGCGCTGCAAATACAAAGATAGGTACGAGCGAACAGACAGATGAAGTCAGCCACTGGGAAAGCGTGGCTCCCTCCAGTACCAGACTGCGGATAAGCTTCGATCTCTCGCCGAGAGCAAGTAATCCCACCCCCACGAAGATACCTATCAATATGATCTGCAATGAGTTTCCTGACCAGAACGGATCTATTATATTGGACGGCGCGATATCGAAGATCATCTTCGTAATATCCTTCAGATGAAACGTCATAGCCTGATCGGAACCGCCTGTGGCAGTCAAGCCGAGAATAAGGCATACTGCTGCCAACGCAACTATCGCAGTCAAAATGGATATCAGTACAAACCGGATTATCGTCTTTTTCCCGAGCCTGGATAGTGTGGAGCTGTCCCCGACTCCTATTATTCCACTCGAGATGGTAAATGCTATCATGAATCCGGCAAAGGTTGAGAGCAACCCCAGAAAAACATTCATCACCGGGACAAGCATTGACTCATCGATCTCCGTCCTCAACCCACCGGGGATATGGCTGCCGAGGATACCTATTATCACGGCAAGGATGATCGCAGTTACTATCTTAAACACATGGCCGCGCTTGGCTCTGCCGGATACAACCATAGAGACACAGTTTTTCCCCTTTCTGTATTCCCACGACGGAGCAAGGCCTATAGCTTCCAGAATTGAGTTTGCCTCCTGTCCGTCATCTGTCGGATCAAACGAGGCTCCATTATACTCTACCCTGAACACGTGCCTGCCATAATTCCTTCCGATCATCACACGGACCATCACTGCCGTATCCGAAGAATCCCGAATACGAAGCAATATCTCCTCTACACTCAAAACCACACGAAGAGTATTGCGACTCTCCTCACCGATCTTCTCTAAATAGTTTCTGAGCTCCTCCGTTATCTCGGTGATCGCATCATTGGTAAGTTCTTTTTCATTCCACTTTGTAGACATTTTTCCATGAGCATGCATCTAAACAAGCTCTCCCCCTTTTAAATTTAATGATAAAATATCATTGTAATTCAACGCACAGCATGGTCAGATCATCAAACTGCTCCGCATCACCCGTAAACTTATATACATCTCTGTCTATAACCATAAGAATATCTTCCGGCCTGCCATCCGGTCTCGAGTTGACCGCCTTTAACAGGCGTTCCATACCAAACTGCTCGTCATTTTTATCCATCGCCTCAGGTACACCATCCGTGTATACCATAACCTTTGAGCCGTGATCAAGAACAAGCTCGTACTCAGGAAACTCTATTCCGTTTTTTAAGCCCACCACAGGTCCATGTTTGTCCTGGACGATCTCAAACTGACCTCCCCTGTGGTAAATCAGTGGTTTGTCATGACCGGCATTTGCAGCCGTCAGAATACCGGTTTTTACGTTTAACATTCCAAGCCATATCGTTACAAACATCATCTCAGGATTGTTTGTGCATATCATATTGTTTACGTCTTTAAGGATAGCACCGGGATTACCTCCGGATAATACCCGCGCCTTGAGAAGACTCTTTGCCATCATCATAAACATGGCTGCAGGAACGCCCTTTCCTGACACATCGGCCATGATGATAGCCAGATGATCATAATCAACAAAAAAGAAGTCGTAGAAATCTCCGCCAACCTCTTTTGCCGGCGTCATATCGGCATAGATCAACAGCTCATCACGATCCGGGAAAGCGGGAAACTTGCTCGGAAGTATTTCCGCCTGAAGCTTTGTTGCCAGATTGAGTTCCGTGTTTACACGCTGCTTTTCAAGCAAAATGCGGGTGTTTTCCACGATGTATTTATGTAGCTTTTTATCCATGTTTTCAAAGGAACGTGCAAGATTCTCTATCTCATCTCCCGTGTTTACATCGATAGTCACTTCACCTTCTCTGTCGGGATTCTCCGCCAATTCGACAACGGCCAGGTTAAGCTTTAATAACGGGCCTATTATCCTCCTTCGAACAAAGGAATAAAAGATGATCATAGTGACCACCATCACGATGAAAACATACAGCAATACGAAGATTATGATACGTACTGCACTGGAACGGATATGCGGCATAAGTATATCCGACTCAACAACAGCGATCGTCTCTCCATTTTTGTTTTTCACGGGTGCGATCGCCGCAGCCAGAAACATATCGCCGTAACTGTAGGTGGCAAATCTCTTCTCTCCGGTCTTATACGCTTCAAAGACTTTTTCTTTTGGATAATCCCCACTGTAATACCATTTATCCAAAAGCGGTCTGGCGTCATAATCCGACTGGGCATCCCAAATATACTTTATGCCATCTTCCTCCGGAATAAACACGTATAGGTATCGGAGATTGCCCTTATCCACCATCCCCTGCATTTCACGCTTCACATCAAAATAGGCGTCGTCAGTTTTCCCTGTAGTTATGTAACGTTCGATTTGAGCACTGTCCAGATCTTCGGCCACGATATCAGCATATGACGAAGAGAAGTCCTGATAGATACTCAGTACTTCTCTCTGAAGCAATAATCCCACAGCGAGGTCTATCACTATGATCAGTATCGCAAAAAATATCAGCAATCGTATCAGCGTGACCGTAGCCAGTTTCCTTTTTCTGGTCTTATACTTATCCTGCCTCACTCTATCTCCCCCTTTAGGAAACGACGCAGTTTAGATAATCGTAAGCATATTATCAAAGCCTGTCATCTCAAAAATGTCCATGATGTCCGCCGGTACATTTTTTACATTCAATTCACCGGCTTTTGCCTGAAGCTGCTGGTCGGCCATGACAAATACGCGCAATCCGGCACTGGATACGTAGCTCAGTTTTTCGAGATCAAGGATAACTTTTTCAGCCGATCCTATGTAATGTGATATTTCTTCCGTTACCTGCGGTGACGAATTGGTATCCATCTTTCCCTCAATAAAAATAGTTACTTCTTTTCCGTTTTCTTCTGCTTTCAGATTTAACATGATCAGTTCCTCCTGTGATAATATTGTTTAGCATAAAGCATTTACGCATTCTCAATATCCCAAATATACTCCTCGCCCCAGCTGTACTGGTTCATAAACTCTCCTCTGTAGGCATTGATGGCTTCGGGATTTCCTTTCATAAACTCAAAATAGTCGCAATCCACTTTTTCGGGATTTAGCCTGTATTCATTTCTCCCGTGGTATAGAACATCCTCCTGCCCGATCTCCTTCAGGGTTTTTTTCAGATCCATTATCAGCGCCCCTATATAGGACTTCTGGGATTTTTTATTTTCATCCTCCCACAGTATATCACACAGTTCCAGGCGTGTGGCAGAGGCTCCGTTTTTGGCGGCAAGATATGCAAGTACCTCTTTTGTTTTGGACCTGGCGAACGGTAACGGTTTTCCATGGTATTCTGCCCAAAACTCGCCAAAGCATGTGAGTTTCAGAAGCTCAGGTTCACCTTTTGACTCTATCGGGTGGCGGAGATTGTTAATCTCCTCGCGAATATCATCTGCGTCCACCGGCTTTAACAGATAGCCCCCTATGTGCATTTTGTAGGCTGTCACAGCATAGTTCGGATACGCAGTGGTCATGATGATATTTGTGTTCGGAGAAACCTCTTTAATCTTCTTTGCCACCTCGAGTCCGCTCATGCCGGGCATCTCTATATCAAGAAAAACAAGTGATATGTCAACCTTGGTAAAGATCTCCAGAGCCTCGTTTCCGTTTGAAGCAACAAAAATAGACGAATCCGGAACCGCCTTTCGGATCTCCTTTTCCATACCAACACGCATCATTCTCTCGTCATCCGCAATCAGGATATTCATAGCTGCCTCCGTAAATCTGTATTTTCGCCCTATTTGTATGGTATTTTACCACATTTGTCGAAAGAAAGTCAAGAAAAGGATTGTTGATAAAAAACATCAATAGTATGTTTGTTATATTTTTCATAGAAAACCCCATGTCATTTTGTCTGAATGGTCGAATTCGCTGTTCCAATGCTGATTGACAGCGAAATATTTTATGTGTTAAAATAGACACAGATGAAACAGGGATGACCGATCAGGTCATGACCGGATAGGAGATTTTACATGGACTGCATTTTTGTATTCCTTGTACTCCTGCCTGCTTCCCTCTTTGATCTCTCCCGTTATCGGATTCCGAACGCGTTTCCGGTAGCAGGTCTTATCATTAGCCTATTCAGGCGTCTTGAGCTGCAGGGCTTGAACAGTGTATGGTCCTGGCTCGCAGGGATGATCATCCCTTTGATCCTATTCTTTTTTCTTTTTCGATGGCGCATGTTTGGAGCATCGGATGGAAAACTCATGGCGGTAACCGGCAGCTACGTCGGTATTCCGGGTGTATTTTTTGTACTCTTTTATTCACTTATTATCGGGGCGATCTTTTCAATTATCAAAATAGTTATTTTACATAATTATAACGAACGAAAACAGCGTCTGATCGCGTATGTAAATGAGACTATTATCACCAAGAGTATTCCGCGTTATTATGATCGAAAAAGAGATGGTGAATCCGGAGTTATACCATTCGGTGTAGCAATCGGTTTTGGTACATTATTTTATATGATGGGAGAATGCTGATGGGAGAGAAAAAACTGTATCTGTACTTAAATGATACCGAATACGGAAAACGGTTCCAAAGATATCTGAATATAAACAGACATCCTAAACTCAGGATCGAAATGGTGACGGAACGGGATGATTTTTGGAGAGGCAGGGAGCACAAGGTTAGTGAGAATGAATACTGGCTTACTGATGATATTAAAGGCGCAACCGATGACAGGAACGACCCGACTTCTCTGATCGTTATTGACGATCATACGGACGAGAACAGAAACAGAGTCAGCTGTCGGACGAAAGCAAAAAACATGCTTATCATGATCCTTTCAATAATGGCTTTGGATTTAGAGGCGACCGTTGAGGCAGGTGCACCCATGCGGGGCATCTATGGAGTCTATTCGCCGTGGGGCGAGGAAGGCTCAGTGTTCTCCGCTCTCTTATCACAACGACTCTCAGACTACGGTAAATGTCTCTTTATAAATCTACAGGAGTTTCCTCTGTTTTACAAAGATGACACCACAGAGGATTGCAGTCTCGGTGAGATTCTTTTCAGAATAGATTCTCCCGGTCTTGAGAGCATCGTTGAGAGATCAAAGAAAAAATACGGTGCGGCAGAACGTCTTCCTGCGGTATCTCATTACAGAGATCTTTGGGATATAAATGCAGATGATATGGAAAGATTTTTAAACAGGCTGACTGATGAACTTGGTTACAAATATGTTTTGGTCCATTTTAACGACGTAAGAGAAGCCGTTCCGATGGCTGATCTGATGAACGGAGTATTCTTCGTCAATAGATCCGGTAAAACAGATCCGTCTGTCAGATGGAAAAAATACGCCGCTACCGAAAAAAAGGAAGGTCAGATCATACCTGTGATAATGCCACGGGGATGGGCGGATTGGATCAATGAACTGGAAAAAAGCGAGCCGGAATGCTGGCTTAACGACACTGAGAAAAAAGAGTTTATCGATAGCATATGGAATCAGGGATCATGAATGATGATATAAAGAATAAGGTCAGAGAACGAGTGATAGAGCAACTCCTCCCCGGTGAAGAGATCAGCGACGAGAGACTATTGTCAAGGATCGAGGAGCAGATCGAGCTGATAGCCGGGGATCGGTATCTGAGACTCGAAGAAAAAAAGTCGATTCGCCATGAGATTTTTAATTCACTTAGAAGAATGGATGTTTTGCAGGACATCTTAGAGGACGAGGATGTAACTGAGATCATGGTGAACGGACCCGATCATATATTTGTGGAACGCTCAGGCAGGATAACGGAAACAGGATTAAGGTTTGAATGCAGGGAGAGACTCGAGGATATCGCACAACAGATAGCCTCAACAGGAAACAGGATAGTCAACGAGTCGCATCCCATCCTTGATGCGAGACTTACGGATGGATCGAGAGTTAACATCGTCGTACCGCCTGTCGCAATTGAAGGCCCGGTGATCACTATCAGGAAGTTCCCGAAAGAAGCGATGACCATGGATGATCTGATCAGAATGGGTGCGGTAACAACCGAAGCAGAGGACTATCTGAAACAACTCGTGGAGGCCCGTTATAACATTTTTATCTCGGGAGGAACAGGCGCAGGCAAGACCACATTTTTGAACATACTTTCAAACTATATCCCGAGAAATGAGCGAGTGATAACGATCGAGGATTCCGCTGAACTGCAGATCAGAAATGTTGATAACCTGGTCAGACTCGAGGCGAGAAACGCCAATGTCGAAGGGAAAAACGAGGTAACCATAAGAGATCTCGTAAAAAGTGCCCTGAGAATGAGACCGGATCGGATCATCGTCGGAGAGATCAGAGATTCCGCCGCGATAGACATGCTGACGGCATATAATACGGGACACGACGGATCACTCTCTACGGGACACGCAAACTCCCCTTCAGACATGCTTAACCGCATGGAAACACTTGTCCTCATGGGACTGGATATACCGCTCGCAGCGATCCGCCAGCAGATAGCCTCTGGTATTGATATTCTGGTGCACTTAGGCAGGCTCAGAGATAAATCCAGAAAGGTATTGGAGATCACTGAGATCTGCGATGTGGTCGACGGAAAGATAGAGTTAAATACACTCTTTCAGTATGTAGAGGATGGCGAAGAAAACGGAAAGGTTATCGGCAGCCTGAAAAGAACAACTAATAAACTGAGATCCACCGACAAGCTGAAACGCGCCGGAATAAATCCTTCATAAACCGATCACGAAAAGAGGTGAGAACATGATCAGCCTGAAACGAAAAAAGAAGAATAAAGCTCAAAACAATAATGCATTAAAGATCGATTATAACAAGTACAATTATTCCATCAAAGAGAGAATGATCTACGGCGCCATAGGCGCAGCCGCAGGCCTCGGACTAATGTATCTGTTTTATTCAAACATGATCATGTCAGCGCTCGGGGCGGTTATTGGAGCCGGTGTATTTTTAAGAATAAAAAAGAAAGGCTTATGTGAAAAGAGAAAATGGATGTTGATGACGGAGTTCAAAGATGCTCTTTCATCCATGACAGCCGCTCTCACGGCAGGCTACTCCATGGAAAACGCCGTTGCGGAAGCCTACAAGGATCTGAAGCTTTTGTATGGGGAAGAAAGGATAATCCTTGCAGAGCTTAAGGACATAAAAGCAAAAACCGAACTGGGCGTCCCGATAGATGAGTCCTTCCACGACCTCGGTGTCAGAAGCGGAGTATCAGATATAGTGGTTTTTTCACAGGTATATGTAACAGCCAGAAAGAGTGGCGGAAACCTGGTCAAGATAATGAAACGAACTGCAGATGCGATCAATGAAAAGATGGATATAGACCGCGAGGTCAGGACCATGATAGCCGGCAAACGTCTCGAGTCACTTTGCATGATGGTTATCCCTCTTTTGATAATCGTTTATTTGAGAGTATTCTCTCCGGGTTTTCTGAATCCCTTGTACCATGGCTTCGGAGGGAGGATTTTTATGAGCATCGCTTTAGGATGTTATTTCCTTGCAGTCTGCTGGAGCAAAAAGATAATGAACATCAGATACTGATCGCAGATCATGACGACGAAAAAGGGGGTACGGTATGTTATTAAAAAGAAAAAAAGGGAAGAAAAAAGAGGATAAAAATAAAACAACAATCGGCGGATTATTTTTAAAAAGTAATCGGTTGCGTACCCTCCTTTTTCGTCGTTGTTCCACAAAGGATTTTGTCAGTGTGATGGAGCCGAGAGCCCGACCTGAAACGGAGATGGAAAAAATATGGGAAAAGAGGATCGGCCTCATAGTAGTTCTGATCATATCCGCGTTACTCATGTGGGTTATCTGTTTTACATCCGATCCGCCCGAAGGCAGACTCAGTGATGGCAATCGTCTTACAAGACCTTCTGAAGCGGAGGATGTCACGCTGAGGGTATCCGGTGAGAGTAAGAACGGAAGATGGGAAAGACAGTTTTCGTTTGATCTGTCCGAAAGGATGTTTACCGATGAAGAGAAGGCAGAGATAGAAAAACAGATTGACAATTATATAACAAAAACACTCCCCGGTAAAAACCCCTCGCTTAATAGTGTAGAAAAAAGCCTTTCATTTGTAAAAAGCGTGCCCGGTACCAACGCAATCGTTGAATATGAATACGACGACAGATACTTAAAGTCAGACGGGTCCGCAGTCGCCAAAAACATACCGGAAGAAGGTGTGGATACGGAGATAAGAGCCAAGGCAAAATGGAAGAATTATTCCGGAGAATTCAATTACAATATTCACCTGATCCCTTCAGATATCTCAAGTTCAAAAGCCATTATAGCAGATGCAAAAAAACGGATAAAACGTTCCATCAAACAACAGGCGACCAAGTCCACGATAGAGCTTCCAAACGAATACACTTATTCGGAGGATGAGGCAGAAAAAGATTACATGCCGGTATTTGTTATCCTGGGAATCATATTTATACTGCCCGTTTTATGGCGGGAACAACAAAAGCGAAAATTATCTTTTCGGGAAGATCAGCTGATAAGTGATCACCCCGGGTTCATTAACAAGGTTATGCTTTTACTTGGTGCAGGCCTTACTCTGCGATATGCCATAGAAAGGATATCCGGCGAGTACGAACGCGAACTATCCGGCGGAGGTGAAAAACACTTCGTATACGAGGAACTATGCGTGACCATGCAGGAGCTCAGGGATGGTATGAGCGAAGGACAGGCGATCGAGAACTTCGGAAAGAGATGCCGCTCGATGCCCTATATGAGATTCGCTTCAGTAGTCACTCAGAATCTTCGAAAGGGCGCCGAGGGTATCCTTGCAATCCTTGAAAAAGAAGCGAGTGAGTCTCTGATGGAGAGAAAGCAGGCAGCGTTAAGACGCGGAGAAGTAGCCGGTACAAAGCTTCTTTTTCCGATGATGATCATGCTCGGCCTGGTTATGGCTATAATCATGGTCCCTGCATTTATGTCAATGTAAACTAATGAGAAAGGAGGATGCGACATGGACAGATTGGAAAGATTTGGCACTGATATCAAAGAGTACGCAAAAGATGATACGGCGATAGGCGTAGTTGAGATCATATTGATCCTTGTGGTACTTATCGCATTGGTTCTGTTGTTTAAAGATCAGATTGTCAAGGTGGTAAACAATGCGTTTAAAAGCTTTAATTCAGATTCAGCTGAGATCATCGGCTAGTGCAGGTATCACCGTAATGATGTCACTGGTGGGCGTTCTCATCATCGCCATGGTCGGTACATGTGTTGAGACCGCCCGCTATACAGCCTGTTCAGGCCAGGGCTGCGAAGTCCTGAGAGTCGGTACCGACGCACTTTTAACAGAATACTCGAAACCTCTGTATGACAACTACGGGTTATTTTTCATAGAGGATAACGGAGAACCATTTGAGCGTGTGATAGCCCGATACGTAGGTGCCGGAATGAAGAACACTCCCGGCTTTACCGATTTCCTCAAGGGTGAACTCTGCTCTCTCAGTATAAACGAAAAGATCCATGTTGGTGATAACGAGGCCGAACCTCTGGCCGATGAGATCAAGGAGTACATGAAAAGATTTGCGACAGCTGACGGATTAAGATCACTTCTCGGGAAAGTGAGCAAACTGTCTGATGCAGAGGATACCGCTACAGCAATAGAGCAAACCGTAGACGAGGAACGCGAGGATACCAAGCTTGATAAAAGGATTCTCAGATTGATGCTTTTGGTCGACGGTGTACGGATATCCAGGAGCGGTTCAGTAACCTGCGATAAATATTTTGTCAAAAAATACGCTGTGGTTGACAACTACACCGGTGCTGATTTCGGTATCACTGAAGCAAAGGTATGGAACAGTGTAAAACGACAGATAAACAAAAACCCGGTAGAGTTTAACGACATCGGTCCCAAGTTTCTCTCAGGCATAAAAGCAGTCCGAGAAAAAACCGAGAAAGCGATCGAAGAAGGAGAAAGATTAAAAAGGGATTATGCTACCGCAAAGCACTCTGATATGGCAGCAAGGATAATAGCAGGATTACCATCTCTTGCCGGAAATCTGAGAGTACTTAAGGAAACGGAAAAGCTCCTTTCAAACGTTAATACTTCCGTCAAAGAAACAAAACTAAAACTCAAAGAACTCTGGAAGGATTACGATACAGACAGTCTGTCATTTGATTACTCCGGAGTATCGGCAGCAAAGGGAGATGATGCAGATCCATTGAATTCACTTGGTTCAGCTATAGGCGACGGTATCCTTTCACTCGTTTGCAAAAACCCCGAAAAGCTATCCGAAAAAGGAATAAAAAAGCCGGATAAATATGCGGAATACTATAAATCTCAACCGGTCAAAAAAGATGATTATACAAACAGGGTGAAGTCTCTGACGCAGGACAGAGAGGTAAGTCTATCCGGCACATTAGGCGATGTTGTCGAGTATGGTCTCGATGAGTTTATGCTCGATTCATATATCACAAAGATGTTTCCCAGTTATATTGAAAAGAATGAAAAAAAGGATAAAGACGGTAACAAATGGAAACGTTCTCTTAACTATGGATGGGAATACGTGGTGGCGGGAAACGGAAGTGATAAGTCAAATCTGGAATCAGTTATCTCCAGGATCCTTGCATTACGATCCATTACCAATTTTACTGCGATACTCGCCGATCCCATAAAAAGAGCCGAGGCATTTGCTGCAGCAACCGCTGTTGTAGGTTTTACCGGACTTGTATTTTTGATTCATTTTACTCAGACGCTTTTTATAGCAGCGTGGGCCTTTGCGGAAAGCCTGTGTGATATCGCAGCTTTACTTCAAAAAAGAGATGTGCCTCTTATCAAAACAAGCGCTCAAATAAAGACAAGTTTTCCGGAGATGTTTTTACTTACAAACGGAGCCATCTGTTCCAGAGCCATGAGATACACACCTGAGTCAGCTATGTCATTCGGATATAAGGAATACATCATAATGTTTCTCATGATGACACCCGGGAAACTTTACAGGATTATGGATCTGATTGAAAACGATATGAAAAAGAATGGATATGATGGATTCTCGATCGGAAAATGCGTCTTTAAGATCGATGTGGAAGCAGGCTTCAGATTCCCTGCAAAGTTCTTTCATCTACCCGGTATATCCCGGATACTCAACAGGGACCTGTCCGGATATGAATATAACTGCCGGATATCTGCCGGATATTTGTAACGTTTTTTTCGAGGTGGGAGAGGGTATTCTATTTAATTCCTATATACAGTTCTTAAAGGAGGTCTTTGTTGCAAATAATGATCATTATCTATAAAAGAGTCCACACACTGGTCAGGCGATACTCAAATCACAATAGGATACCCTCTGCCGCCTCGTTAACAGTTGAAGCAGCTCTCGTACTCCCCCTTCTCCTCTTTGCGATCCTTACGATCGCTTATATGGGGCTGCTTGTAAAGACCGAAGACGAAGTACGGCATGCGATGATAAGAACAGTGACCGAAGCCTCTGCCGAGGTGGGGGCCGGTCTGACATCGCAGGCGAAAAGCATGCTTTATTATCGCGGGAAGCTTATGGCTTACCTCGGAGATACATCACTTAGTACAAATCTTATCGGATCATCCTTTCTCAAAGAAAACGATGAGATAGAGCTGGTGGTAAACTACACCACGTCAATACCTTTTGCAATATTTGATCATATCAGACCCCTGTTTTCCGAGCGTATAAAAACCAGAGCCTTTGTCGGCGTTGACAAAAGAGGCGGGACTGATGAGGCCGACGATATCATCGTATACATCACCCCCACCGGGAGAGTATATCACCGGAATAAAAACTGCACTTATCTGAATCTTAGAGTATCTCAGGTACAGTATGGTGATGTAGCCGGGATGAGAAACTCCGGCGGAGGAAAGTATAAGCCCTGTCACAGATGTGCAGGAGGGTACAGCCCCGGCGCGGACACCTCGATATGGATCACAAACTATGGAGACAGATACCATATAAACAGGGGATGCTCGGAGATCAAGAGGACCATACAGGAGGTCTTCCTTTCGGAGGTTGGTAACAGAGCTCCGTGCAGCAAGTGCGGATAGATATTTTTTTCACTATGCAACGCCGGTTTATAAAACATAAAACGAAATGGAGAATAATTATACATGATTGAAATTGTACTGGATTTTGTATTGGTAATATACTTACTTATCATGGCTGTTATAGATTGCAAAAGAAAAGAGATTCCCATACTGCCGGGAGTAGTTTGTCTGATCATCATTTCCGTAACCAGACTCATCACGGGTACGAACCCGATAACCGTCGGGGCAGGGATCTGCTTGGGTGCATTTATGTACGCTATCAGCAGGATAACCCGGGGCCAGATAGGCGAGGCAGACGGACTTGTATATGCTGTGACGGGAGCCGGTATTGGGATAATCAAAAACTGCGAATTGCTGTTGGTCAGTCTTGTTTTAGCCGCAATGATCGGTTTGATCCTAATGGTCGTAAAAAAAGTAGGACGAAAATATAAGCTTCCATTTGTACCATTTACTTTAGCTTCATTTGGAGTGGTAATGCTTTTATGAAAACTATTATACGCATGAAAAAAACCGGTTATTATACAGTCGAAGCCACGTTTATTGTTACCATTTGTATAGTCATTTTAATGGCGATACTCTATACGGGTTTATACGTTCATGACAGGATAATAATAGAGGCTGTTACGAGCAGACAGACTTCGTTTTGGATCCATCAGGATGAAGATGAAAAATGGAACGAAGAGGAGTTTACTGATGAGTTAAAAAATGATTTGGACAGGAAGCTTTTTTTGTTTACCGTAAACCATGTGGATGTAGATGAAATGATCATTATTAAGACGGTTAATGTAAGATATAGCATTCCTATATCACTTGGGTTTTTAAAACGTATCTGGGGAGGGAATGACGGAGCACGAACGGAATGTATCAGTGTATCAGAGGTTCGTCCCGCAAAGTGGAAATGGGATGCGGATGCGATAAAAGGAGAAAAAAATGATCAAGGAACAATGGAGTGACAGTACAGGCAGCTATATCCGTCTATCCGGAGATGACAAGGACAGGATGTGTGATAGGATACTCACCGGGAACTGCGTCAAGGGCATCCTTCCTCTCGATATAGAATATGTAAACGGAAATCGAGAATACGTATATGAGACATCGGGATATAAATCATTGTCAGAAACATTGGAAGAATCTCCCCTTTCAAAAGCGCAATGGATAAATGTATTCCTAAGCTTACTCTCTGTCGAGCAGGAACTGGAGGATTACCTGCTTGACAGTGAACATATGGTAATAAACACGGATACTGTTTTTCTCAGACACAAGGATATGACCATGGCATGCATATACCGGGCAGAGCATAAAGCGCCACTTTGCGAGCAACTGAACAGATTATGCGAGCAAATACTAAAGTATCCTGAATACGACAGGGAGCAAACGGAACTGATCTATAGATTCCACTCATTGACCGTTGCAAAAAACGTAACGGTAAAACAGATCCGCGATTTTATTTCAGATGAGGGAAAAGATTTCCATGAAGAACAACGGGTTACGGAAAAAGATGAGGCATCTCAGTTTCGGAGGTTTATATCCGGACCCGTGGACAAGGCAAGAGGAGAAAAGGGGCTTCTACATGAAAACAGCATGTCGAAGAATGCCAAGAAACCCGGCGCCAAGAAAGGCCTGAATGTGTTATCATATCTGCTTCCGATCGGACTGGTATGTACCGGAATCATCATTCCAACTGCTTGTTTATATCTCGGGATACTGAGTTCTTCTGTATCCGGCAATATTGATATCCCCAAGGCAGTGGGTGCCTATGCATTTTTCATTCTAGTCGCTGTCTATGGCGCTTTCAAACTATGCCCCAAAAGATCACAGGCTATGGTATGGGAGGATGACGATGAACTGTCAGTTTGTCTTTTGCCTCAGGTATCAGGTTTATGCACCATTCCCGTTGGCATGTTCCCATGGCAGATCGGCAGAGATGAGAAAAGCGTGGATGCGGTCATTGATAGAGACGGAATCTCTCCTATACATGCCAGGTTTGACAAAGAAAGCACATCTGTATACGTAACAGATGAGGAGTCCTCATCAGGCACTCTTCTAAACAGAAGCCGGCTTATCCCATGGGAGAAAACCCGCCTAAAGGACGGAGACATACTGTCCTTTGGCGCAGCGTCGTATGTTGTTGAAATCACAGAGGGCTAATAGCTACCCCTGAACGTTGACATTATGTGACAGTTATGGTATAATTATCACATGATTATCACACAAGGAGGGTTTCCAAATGGCTACTATTATCCCAATCAAAGAACTCAAAAACACTTCACAGATTTCTGATTTATGCCATAAATCCGATGAGCCAATTTTTATTACTAAAAACGGATATGGTGACATGGTTTTGATGAGCATGGATCTGTATGAAGAAACAACAAAGAGGTATCAAATGTATGATATGATTCAAAAAGCGGAAGAACAGATTGATAGTGGAGAATCAAATGATGCCAGAGCTGTTCTTTCCCAAATAAGGAGAAAACATGGCATATAGTGTAATAATTCCGCCCATCGTCGAAGAACAAATTGATCGATGTGTATCCTATCTAACTGACCATTTACACAATCAACAAGCCGCGTCAAAACTGCTTGATGAAATCACAATAGCGATTAACAGGCTCGAAGACAATCCTCATGCATACGATGTATCTCACGACTTATACCTTGCAAGCCTGGGATACAGAGAGGTAAATCTCAAATCCATGGATTATCATTTTGTGTTTAGAATTGTTAAAGAAAATGTCCACATTTTAGGATTCTTCCATGGATTGGAAGACTATTTAAATAAAACATTGGAATGAGATAAGCTACTGAGGCAAAAACAAAACACCGCACACCCGATAAACACGGGGTGCGGTGTTTTATTATGCTCTGAAACCTCTGCTTGGATTCACTCCCACTCCGATAGTCTCACGAAGATCAGATCCCGGTCCATACGTAAGACCGGCAACGATAGTTTGAGTGTTCTTCATAAGAGGTGCTGAATCATCCTGCTTCGCTACCTCCTTGAACGACTGTAATAATCCCTCAAGGATGTTTGTTGTGTGATCGAAGCGCTCCGGATCACGATTCGCGATACCCTGACATAATTCGCGGTAGCCGAAGATGTAGAGCTGACGCAGATACGTTGAAATGTTATAATGCATATCAAGTGCGTACATCAGCTCCTGAATCATACTTTTTGCGCGATCTATCTCATGACGCGCATCGGCAATAGCACCGGCCTCGAGGGCGTCCCTCCCCTCTTTGATTGAGGCCAGTGCCACTTCATAGATAACAACAACCAATTCCGAGCGATTTGCCTGCGTTACACGCGTAGCAAATGCCTGGAGAGTTGATTTGTCCATAACTAATCTCCTTTATACTTAACCCTGTAACATCTGTAAGATATTCTGTGGCTGATTGTTTGCCTGTGAGAGCATCGATACGCCTGCCTGAACGAGCACCTGATACTGGGTATATTTGGTCATCTCCTCACTCATATCGACATCCTCTATACGTGAGCATGCTTCAGTAAGGTTTTCGCTCGTCTCATCCACAGATGCAACCGCTGACTCCATACGGTTCTGGTAAGCACCGAGTTTAGCACGTACGCTTGTTACAAATGTAACCGCTGCATCAAACTTTGAAATCGCATCCTGTGCTCCATCATATGTACATACATTACAATACTCGATATGCATCGACTTGCAGTTTACCGGAGGAACGCTCATATCTATGGTCTGACCTTCGTTAGCTCCAATCTGAACTGCCACATAACCTGCATCAAGCATGGTTACGGTTGCACCCCTCTGCGCTGCTGTCAAAGCAGAGAACTCACCTGATGTCATCTTACTGAATGCATCCGCATCGAATATCATCTCAAAACCGCCACGATCTGTCACGGTGATACGACCGCCATCAGTGAAAACCGTCGCTGTCGCGGAAAAATTCGCACCGAGCGGCGTTGATACCTTTACGTCCTCTCCATGCTCCTGATTTGAAGGACTTATCGCATTCAATCCGAGACGTGATGCCAAAGGCTCATCTGCATGGATATTAATCTTCTGTGACATTCCTGTTTCTTTTGTCTTAAACTCAAGCACCGATCCAGCTGTTCCCAGTCCAACCTCGGCTGCATCCTCTGCAGCGGAAGCACGAGGAGTCACAACAACATTCATATATTCTCCGGTATCACGGATCTTTTGGTACACATCCTGAAGAGAATCATTCTCATCAACATCTATCTGAATACCGTTCATATAGATCGAACCGCTGTAATTCGCTTTCTCTGTCTGCATATCTCCTGTCGGGAAATTAGCTGTTGCCCTTGCCGGTTTAGGCTGAGCTGTTATTGTCATACTATAGCTCGTCAACTTAACATCATCAGAAGCTGAAATCAGTTTAACATTAACATTGCTTGATGATGACTGTCTGGTACATGTTCCATCAAGAACAGTCATCGTATTGAACTCTGTATCACGTGAGATTCGATCAATTTCCGTACGAAGCTGGTCTATCTCCTGCTGGATAGCAACGCGATCCTCAACGGTCGTCGTTCCCATATTCGCTGCCTGCACGCTCAGCTCTCTGCATCGCTGAACCATGTTCTCAACCTCGTTAAGAGCACCCTCTGTAGTCTGGATGAAAGCGATACCATCAGAACCGTTTTCAGACGCACGCATAAGACCTCGGATCTGCGCATGCATCTTGTGAGAGATAGCCATGCCCGCTGCATCATCCGCTGCCTTTACAATACGATATCCACTGGAAAGTCTGTTTGTAGAAGCGGTCAGACGTTTCTGAACCGCATTTAGATTGAAGTTGGCTCTCTGAGCCTCGATATTATTATTTACTTTCATGATGATACCTCCTATTTAACAACGAACCTTCACTTTCAGATACTCTGAAGGAAGCACTTTGCGATACGGTACAGATCCTGATTCTTTGCACCTTTAGTCTCGCTTCCTACATGAAGAGAATTCCGTTCGCCATCAAAAAGGCTGTTACCATCCATTGTAAAACCGATCTCTTCCAATCCTTTTGTAAAACGATCCATAAGCTCCGCATACACATCAAAGCTGTCTTTGTTAGCTGCAGTCACAAAACCGTTTACCCTTGTCCCGTTCAGCTTGAATGTTCCCTGAAGTCTTCCAAGCTCATCCGAGTCAGTCGTGATCTCTACGGTCCCACGCTCAGCTCCATCTTCCCTTATGGTGACGTTTACATCCACGACACCACGCTCGGTCATCACCGGTACCTCGTACATCTGATACCTGCGGATCGCTTTGTAGAAGGATATATGCCCGGCCATCCTTGCCGTGGCTTTGATCTTATCACTAGTTATATCGTCAGATTCCTTGGAATCCTCAAGAGTCTTTAAGTGAGTTTTTTCTATTTCATCATAAATCTCGTCGACATCGTCCTGATCGAAGCGCTCTATCACTCTCTCCGACTCTTCCTCCGTCCACAGATTTCTCGCATCACGCATGTTGTGCCTGATATAGTCGCCCGCAGACACGATATTTCCCATGGTCTGAGGGAGCTCGATCTCTTCCAAAAATGTTCCGGCGGAGCTCATCTGCTCTGCCACTTGACGCATATCTTCGGCCATTTCTTTATAATACTCATCCATCTCGCTATCTGATTCACCATGCTCTGCACACAGATCAAAAAGCTCCTCCGGCGTCATCTCATTCACATCGCCCATGTATGCAGCCATTGCCTTCGGTGAGAGCGCGAGCTTGAGCTGTGGCACCTCACTCTTTATAAATGCACTCATGATCTGTGCATCGATGGATATCCCCTTTGACTCGGAACGCTCCGTAGCACCGGCCTCATCGGAGACCTCCGCATCCACGTGACCTTTTTTTCTGGTACGTGATGCCTCGAGGAGATTTTTCAGAGAAATATCACGCCCTTCGTTTACAAGCTGTCCTACCAGCGCGCCATCACTTTTTTCTATCTTGTCAAGGAGACGATAGATACCGATCATACTCTCACGCTCTTCTTCAGAAACCGCCTTCTGTCTGTCGAGTTTCCAAAGGAATCGTGAAAATGCGATATCCTCGCTTCCCACCTCTTCGCTTATACGCTCCACCTGCTCCTCGAGCTGATCGAGCGAGAGCTCGAGAGGATTGATATTCTCGTCAACCATGCGCTTAACAACCTGCGGCTTCATGGCATCCATAAGTGTATTCACACGATTGTCGTAAGTCTGCATCTGCAGAACGGACTCCCTGGTTATCTCCATACTATTGTAGCCAAGTATCCTCAACGCACGCTCGTTCGCTGCGGTTTTCGGCATACCGAGCTCGTCAAGCATAGATCCGAGATTATTAAATGCCTTTCTTATCGAATCACCGAGATCCGATCTGACCTCTGTCCCTACAGCCTCGTATGTATTCTCAAGCTTTCTAAAAATGTCAAGCTGGACCGGTGTTCTACTCCCGGCTCCCTGCGAGGCCTGTGTCCCCGTCATCTGATATCCGGCACGAAGCTCGGCTGCCTCACTGTGAAGCTCTGCAAACGTTATAGTCTGTCTTCTCTCGAAAGTGTTCGACAAAAGTTCTACCGGAGAACCCAGGATATTTTTAGCTGCTGTCGTAGCCTCGTAAACCCAATCTCTGTTGTCATTATCCGTAAGCGCAGTCTCTTCAAAAAGAGCTTCCTTTGCGCTCTGCTCGATGGAACGGAGCTTGTCCACTATCTCCTCGAGATTGTTTATATCTATGGTCACACCGAGATTACTCATCTGTCTTGCAGCCGAGATCGTCATGGTAAGTCTGATCTCTTCAAGCCTTCGTCTGGCTGTGACCGTATCCTCGGGATACACCTTCTTTACGGTCGCATCGTCAGTGTTCACCAGTCTGTCTACGAGCTTACGTACTTCCTCGCGGCTCATATGGGACAGATCAGCTTCTGTTGCCGATACTCCCTCCTCCATCTCGCTGATGATCCTGCCCAAAAGTGTCTCCGTATCCATATCACTGAGTTTCTGAACGGTATCTGTCTGCGCTATGTTTTCCTTTGTTACGGGTATATCGTTCTGATAGAGCCATCTTGCGATATCGATCCTGCCCTGATCAGCCTTCTCTCCCAAAAAGTTCTCTATCTGATCCTTTACATCTTCAAAGCCGTCAGCCAAACTCTCATCGGGGACAGCCATCTTCTCTGTTTCTTTCTCAGCGCTATCCTCTTTGGTTTCCTTACCGATGCGGACTTCTCCGGATCCATAAAGAGAATCATTTATTGTATTGGGAGTTACGTTGTTTTCATTTTTAACCATATACTGCATCGAAGCATCAGAAAATGAGCGGACGCCCTCTGCCATGCCCACTGCCTTTTTGATATCCTCGGGAGTATCCTTAAGAATTGGAAGATCGGAATTAGCCAACGCCTGACTCATCATGGACAGAAGTCTCGCATCCTGAGCTATTTCCTCGGATTTCTCACGGATGTCTTTCTCTGCCTCGCGAACCCTTTTGGCCTCATCCTCCACAGATTCTTCTCTTACGTCACGCTGTGCCTTTACACGAACCAAAGCGCGCTCAAGAGAGGACGCGGTATACTCCTCCAAAGGTGTTTTTTCCTCGGAGAGATCATGCGCATCCTCACCTGTCATACATTGAGAAATAAAGTTTGCCGGATCCATCACGTCGAGGTCCGAGCTTACTTCCTTTATATCAAGTTGTTTTGCCACTTCTTCTGCATATGTGCCCGTGGTCATAGTCTGTTTGTGATTCCCAAACTCTGCCTGTACAACGCTGTCCATAGCTCCGATCTTATCGGTATTTCTGCCGTCCGTGGCAATAGGTACTGATACATTTTTAACAGTATCATGAGAGTTCAGGGAACGCGGATCAAAATTTACCTGCATACGCGTGCCCTCCTGTCCTCATTGCTTGTGTTTTATTTATCGGCATCAGCGCTTCGTTTCTTTAGAAAAATCGCCTCAAACTCAAAATGCCCCTCTATCCCGAACAGTTCGTCCGTGATAGAGGGGCACATTATGTTCTGTTTATGAAAATACTGATTTGATGTCCGACTCACCCATAGGTCCTAACGGAGCGAACTGATCGAGCAGATCACGATCCATCTGTATACGATTGTCCATCGTCTTCATAACATCTACGATCTTTACCTCGCTCTTCACTGTCGGGAGCGACAGGTCATACAATGTGTTTGTACGGAACTCGATGACCATCGGCTCGAAGATCGCATCATCGTTGCCCTTGATAACGAGACCTTTTTCGATGCGTTCAACCACCTCACCCGTGATCTCTTTTTTCTTCACCTCGAGCTCTACACATACACCCGGATAAAGAATATTGATAGCCTTGATAAGTGCATTTACGATCATCGGATCATATTTATCCTCGTTGTCAAGGAAGTGGCGCACCGCCAGCACCTCGGATGTCGGCTCCGTTTCAGACTTCATCGCCGTCATACGATCATATGTATCAGCTATATAAAGAATGTTTGCATTCACATTCATCCTCAGGGCTTCCGGAAGCTCCTCACCGGTACCCTCTCTCACATATATCTCCTGCATATGCTTTATCAGGTTCATGATCTCATCATCGAGCTCACCATATGTTCTGAGGATATCCTCGGTGTTTGACTTGATCACCTTGCGCACCTCAGGATCCACATTTATCCCGTCCGGAACTTCTTTAAGTCTGATCACACCCAGATCATGCAGCACCGCTGCCTTTATTATCATATTGAGCCTGCCACCCTTCACTCCAAGCTGGCCGGCTATAAGAGCGGAAAGGATAGCCACATTGAGTACATGCTTATAAACAAAATCCTCACTGCTCCTCAAACTCTGAACAAAATTGATCTTGTGGTCTATCGCGCCATAGTTCTTTATGACCAGAGAGCAGAGCCAGTCAAGACCCTTGTCCTTTTTACCCATGGCGATCAGGTCCAGATCCTCACGGATCGAGAAGACAGCCATAGTCTGGAATCTCTCGAAGTTTATATCATCTTCCGTCATCGGCGGTACCGGCTCTGCCGGCTCGAGGATATACAGGCCCATGAGATTGAAGTTCTTGATTCCATAGATGGCCTGCATAGTCAGCTTGGTATCACGATCATAGAGCAGAACGCCGTTCTTGTTGTAGATAGGCTTTCCCAGACGCATGCCGGGCTTCAACTCATCAACCTTAACAAATAGCATATTACTCCTCCTAATGATGTTTTTATTTCAGTAATGTTTGATTTTTCTTCTTATATGTTATATAATAACAGTAATTGACAACTTTATCAAGTAAAAAATACCATTTTTCGATATATGAACCCCGGAGGACACCATATTTATGAAAAAAAGGCTTTCAATCATACTTTCATCGGTACTCCTTATGGCGAGTATCTGTACGGTCACTCCTTCGGCTGCTGCATTTGATAAACCTACGGATCAACTCGATCTGAATACGCTTGAGCCCTTATTCGGCTCATATGCCGAAGACGAGAAGCTCGAGCCCGCCCCGGATCCTGTTTTTGATGATTCGGAAAACGGGGATGATATCGGACTCTACAAGAATAACGAAGCACTTGTCACGCTCTCTCTTCCCGAGGGGAAAACGAGTCCTCTACTTTCAGAGGGCGTTTTTTCTGAAGATGCAAGGATATATATTCGCGATGTGATGAACTTCGGATCATTTTTCGTTATACATACAAGCTCCTCCACACTCTCAACAGAGGAGCTCATAAGGATGCTTTCGGACTACCCGTATGTGAGCGAGGTGACTCCGAACTACACTCTCACACAAAGCGGCACAGACCCTCTGCTTTCCGAGCAGTGGTACCTAAACGACGAGACCTACAGACCCGGGCGGGCGCACTATGATGTTTTACCGGATTCGGATATTTCCTACAAAAAAGAGGATCCGTTCGTAATCCCTTCAGACACAAACCCTCCTGTAGTTGCGGTGGTGGATGCCGGTATTGACTATACTCATGAGGATCTCCGGGATAAGATGTGGGTAAATCCATACCCGTCTCTACCCGGAAAGTACGGATATGATTTTTGCAACAGCCGGGAGGATCCACTGCCCACTTCACCTCTGGATTCGCATGGAACCTCAGTTGCAGGTGTCATCGCCGCTTCCACAGACAACAGCGTAGGCATCAGCGGTATCTCTCGCGATGCAAAGCTTATGTCGCTTAAGATATTTGACTCGGACAACCCTGACAACAGCGGAACCATAGCCAATCAGGTTGCTGCGTTCGAATACATATATAAGGCAAAAAAGCTCGGTGTCAACATAGTCGCGGCAAACTGCTCATTCTGTGTTGAGCCATCAGCCTATCCTTATTCGGACATCGGGAGCAAGGTTATAGGCGTGATAGATTCGACGATAAATAAGCTTGGTGAAATGGGTGTGCTTTTTGCATACTCAGCCGGAAATGAAGGTGCAGATCTCGAACAGAAACCGTACGGGCTGCCTTTCCAGCAGGATTTAACATACCTTCTGGTCACGGGCGCCACGACGTACAAGGGTGAAGTAGCATCATACTCGAACCGCGGCGCAAATCACGTTCACCTGATGGCACCCGGAAGCACGATACTTACAACCACTACCAGGGACAACTTCCTCCCGGCCTCATATGACGACAGCAAAAAAAGTCGGCTGTGCATGTTCTGTGAGGATTTTCCTGCCGGAAGAAAAACCCTGCTTCGTGACTCAAACAACTCGGCCATATCAGTATCTCACAGTTCGGATGATATCCACGGAGATATACAGAGCGGGTCAGGTATGGTCACCATCAAAAATGCCAACAGCAGTAACTCTGACGACTACATGGTTTTTTACGATGTTACCGATTTTCCAATAAACTATGACGGCTCATCGAAATACTATTTTTCATTTGTGGTCCAGCTGTCAAACAGAGGCGTTGGAACATGGTTCGATGTGAGCGGACGACTCGGCGCACATAAAGCCGTTCAGGCCTGGCGCGTAAGGGATACCGGACGATATTACCTGTCCGTCAACGTCAAAAAACTACTCGAAAACAACACATTAACCAACGGTATGAAGATCTGCATAGATTCTTTTGCGCTGTCGGTAGCAGATCCCAATACCTCCGAGTTCGGCAGATACGCATATGTAAACGGTACCTCGTTTGCAGCACCCTGCGTGGCGGGTGCCGTAGCAAGACTCGCTACGGTCTTTCCAAATGAAAGCGCATCTTTCCGCAAGCAGTTTATCCTTGAGAACACCGTGAAAAAAGATGCGTATGTCGGCAAATGTTCAACGGGCGGACTACTGAATATGTCTGCTTTTCCGACACAGGTCTCACATCCGGTGAACCCGACGATAAAAGCGACAGGTATCAGACTGAATAAGTCTTCAGCCAAACTGAAAGTAAAGAAAAAACTGAAACTTAAAGCTACCGTTTTACCGTCAGATGCGGCTGATAAACGGATAAAATGGAAGATAAATAAAAAATCCTACGTCTCCGTAAGCCAAAAGGGCGTCGTAAGAGCGAAGAAAAAAGGACGCGGACACACTGTTAAAGTAACCGCATACCTTGCAAAGAATAAAAAAATAAAAGCGATCTGTAAGATAAAGATAAAGAAGTAAGGAGGAGAAAGTAATGCCCATAAAAAGGAAAACAAAAAAGAGTTGGATAGCAGGGCTTATCCTCGGAAGTATCCTTCTCAATATCGGCATATCCCAGGCAGCATCCTCTGCCGGTTTAGCCCTTTATCTCGATTCGATAGGTACCGTTATAGCATCCATATTCGGAGGATTTTTACCGGGTATCCTGGTTGGTTTCATCACCAACCTGATAAAGACCATCTTTGATCCATCCTCCATATACTATGGTCTGATCAATGTCCTTATAGCTGTATTTGCAGCATTCTTTGCAAGTCACGGCTGGTTCAAGAGCATATTAAAGATCTTTGTTCCGATCGTTGCCACAGGCATCTTTGTAGGTGGCCTGAGTTCGATACTCACGTGGGCTCTCTACGGCTTCGCCACCGAGGGAATATCTGCAGAACTCGCCTCAACGATCTACAACAATACATTTTTCTCGATGTTCGGATCGCAGCTTTCTGCTGATATCCTGATAGACCTTGTCGACAAGCTGATCACATTCTATGTGGCGTTTGCGATATACAAACTCATACCCAAAAAGATTTCCGAGAACTTTACTCTCACCAACTGGCAGCAGGATCCTCTGAGCCAGGAGATGTTAAGGATCGCCCGTACGATGAGCGTGCGTTCCCTGTCTCTTCGAGTAAAGATCATCATAGTTTTGGTCCCGTCGATGTTTCTTATCGCGATAGCAAGTACTCTTATAAGCTACGGCATCTATGTAAACATGACCGTGGATGACAGAAAAGAACTTGCCACGACCATAGCGGATCTTGAATCCGCCGTCATAAATCCGGACCGCGTTGATGAGTACATCGAAAAAGGTAAAAATGCTCCGGGCTACCGCGACATCGAGCAGAAACTAACCACTATCCGAGAGAGCTCCGATGATATCGAATATGTTTATATCTATCGCATATTGGAAGACGGCTATCATGTTGTATTCGACCTTGACACACCCGAACTTAAAGGTGCCGCCCCGGGCGACATCGTCGCTGTCGAAGAATCCTTCAAACCATATATGAATGAGCTTTTGGAGGGCAAAGAGATAGAGCCACTTATATACGAAGACAGGTACGGGTGGCTGATGACCGTATACAAGCCGATCTACGATTCGAACGGCAAATGTCAATGCTACGCCTGTGTAGATGTGTCGATGGACAAGCTGTACGGCAACGGAACCATATTCCTTGCAAAGCTTTTCTCGCTGTTCTTCGGTCTTTTCATCTTGATCCTGGCGGTGGGACTGTGGTTGACCAAATATCACATCATATTTCCGGTCAACACCATCTCCTACAGCGTGAGCCATTTCGCCCACGAGAATGCCCAGGCCATGGAGGAACAGGTCAAGGAGATCCACAAACTGGCTATCGGAACCGGTGACGAGGTCGAAAACCTCTATCACGCAGTTTCAAAGCTGGCTGATGACGACCTGCAGTACTCACTGGATATACAGCGCAAGAACGAAGTGATCATGCAGATGCAGAGCGGCCTGATCATCATACTCGCCGACCTCGTCGAGAGCCGAGACAAGTGTACCGGAGATCACGTCCGCAAGACCGCTGCCTATGTAAAGATCATCATGAGGCAGATGAAGATACTCAATATATACGCAGATCAGCTCACTGACGAGTTCGTAAGAAACGTCGGAGACTCTGCACCACTCCATGATGTCGGAAAGATCCACGTCCCGGATGCGATACTTAACAAGGCGGGAAGACTTACCGATGAAGAGTTCACCATTATGAAGGAACACACTACGGCAGGTGCCGAGATCCTCGACCGTGCGATCGAGCTTGTTCCGGATACAGGATACCTAAGAGAAGCCAAAAACCTTGCCCTCTACCATCATGAAAAATGGAACGGCACCGGATACCCGATGGGACTTTCCGGAGAAGACATCCCTCTGTCTGCACGTATCATGGCAGTTGCGGACGTGTTCGATGCACTCGTATCCAAGCGAAGCTACAAGGAAGGCATGCCGTTTGAAAAGGCCATGTCAATCATAACAGAAGGCGCAGGCAGCCACTTCGATGCCGAGATCGTAAGAGCGTTTGAAAGCGCCGAAGAAGAAGTCAGAGAGGTTTCTCTGATGCACATGGATCAGAGCGCAGGTGGACTTATCATCTGATAACAATACTGAATTCTAAAAGAAGTGACCGAGACAGGTCACTTCTTTTTCTTTACAAACTCTACATTAAGATCCGCTCCACCGTGAATACCGGGAACCTTTCCCGATTCCGAATACTGCCAGAACGTAAACCTGTATGGCGTCTGCGGCTCCGGCCGATAATCCGCATACCACAGCGGGTATGCCTCCAGCTGAGACAGATCAAACATGTGATCCTCGCAGTAAAGGTTACTGTATATCGCCGGTTGATAACCCGCATCCTGTATCACTTTGCAAAATGCTAGAGTGTTTTTGGTAAACTGCTCCTTGCTGAGACCATCCGTACGAGCTTCATCCTCTTTGATGTACTCGGGATCATAAACCACCGGCAGCTCAAGTTTTGAATCATTAAGCTCCCTGAGTGTCAGGTTCGCCTCCTCGATGGCCTCTTCTTCATTGATCGCCTGAGAGAAAAAGTAAACTCCGAGATCCATACCTGCCGCTCTGGCTTTTTTGAAACTCGACTGAAACTCCCTGTCTACCAAAAGCTTCCCTTCCTTACCGTAGCCTCTGTACCCGAGTCTCAAAAATGCAAAATCGTAGCCGGCCTTCTTGACCTTTTTCCAATCTATCTCCCCGTTGTGATGAGAGACATCTACGCCCTTTCGGCTTTTGTAAACGCCGTCATCATAGGAATCAAACATTTTCGGGTTGTCCGGAGTGTGAACTATCTTTGATATATCATACGGATGTTTTGTGACACGGTCGTCAATCACCATCTCATAACGGTTTCCCTGGACGTCATAGTAAACCAGGATCTCGGGCTGATCAGCCTCCGCAGGCTTCTCCGGCTCCTCGGTATCAGCGGGTTCAGCCTCACTGACTTGATCGAGCTCGTCCATTTTTTTGAGCGTGCAGCCCGACGTCAGACCGGTCACGAGCGCAAAACACAGAATCAGCGCCCATAGGCGCTGATCCATAAAAGATATCATCTTTTTACTCATAATTCTTAGAACAAAGCACCAAACTGCTTGCTCTCCTCCTCCTGTTGTTTCTTCTGCATCATCATCTGGTAAGTCTGCAAGAGGTTTTCTTTTGACAGCTTTGACGCCATCTCTGCAATGTCAGCATCCTCAATACGGCTCGCGGCGCTGGACAGATTCTCCTGACCGATCGCGTTATACTGGATGGAATACTCCATTCCGTTGTACTGTGCACCGATCTTTCCACGGGTCTCCGATACCTGGGAGAGCGCATTGTCAATGATGCTTACAGAGTTCTTTGCAGGATCATTGCTCGTAACATCAAAGTCCTTGATGCCGAGAGCCTCAAGTGTGGCTGTGCCGATATCAACACCCTTGCCCTGTCCTTCGTTCGCCCCTGTCTGCGCATATCCATCATAGGTGCCGTCAAGAAGCTTTTTCTTGTTAAACTCTGTGTTGTTTGCAACATCGGCGATACCCTGCTTCAGCTGATCAACCTCATCTTGTATTTTCTGACGGTCATCATCTGTAAGCACTGCCGTGTTCTGTGCCTGTACGGCCAACGTACGGATACGGCTAAGGCTATCCGCTATCTTATCAGTGGCACCATCTGCCACGTTTAAAAGCGATTTCACATCTTCAGCATTTCGCTGACCTTGTGCCAATCCGTTGACCTGGGCGTTTTCCTTTTCTACGATCGCTGACTCCGCTGCTCCATCAGCGGCGCTCTGAAGTCTGTTTCCGCTTGCGATCGCTGCGGTGTAGTAACCTGCACCACCGGATACTCCTGAAATCTCGCTCATATTATCGCCTCACTTTCATATCTAAAGGCATACAACTACCGATACATAATTATAATAACACAAATCATATTCCTTGTAAAGCTGTTTTTTCGCTTTTTTTCGGGCTTTATACGAAACTTTTTCGTAAATTAAGGTTGTCATTTGCCTGTGATTGTGTTATAATAATGCTCGTATTGATTTGTGTTTGTATAAACACTTATGAATGGAGGGTATTATGAGCAAGAGATTGGTTACAAGAAGCGACTTCGACGGTTTGGTTTGTGCTATGCTCCTCAAGGAGATTGACATCATTGATGAGATCACTTTTGTGCATCCCAAAGATGTCCAGGACGGAAAGGTAGAGCTTTCCGAAAATGATATCACAACAAACCTTCCTTTCGACGCTCGTGTTTCACTGGCCTTTGACCATCACGAGAGCGAGCTTTCGCGTGTTGACCCTGAACTTGCCAAGGACAAGTTCATCATAGATGGAGATGCAAAGAGTGCCGCTCGTGTAGTTTATGATTACTATGGCGGAGCAAAGACTTTCACGCGCGTTTCCGATGAGATCATGGTTGCCGTAGACAAGGGTGACTCCGCGGACTTCACCGTAGATGAGATCCTCGAGCCGAAAGACTGGGTACTTCTTAACTTCCTTATGGATGCCCGTACAGGACTCGGCCGTTTCCATGAATTCCGTATTTCAAACTATCAGCTGATGATGGAGCTTATCGACTATTGTGTTGAGCATTCCATCGATCAGGTTCTCGAGCTTCCTGACGTAAAGGAGCGTGTTGCTCTGTATTTCGATCAGCAGAAGCTTTTCAAGGAGCAACTTGAGCGCATTACCAAGATTCATGACCGTGTAGCTGTTATCGATCTCAGAAATGAAGAGACGATCTACACAGGAAACCGTTTCATGGTTTATGCTATGCATCCCGAAGTTGAGATGAGTGTTCATATCGCATGGGGCTTCAAAAAGCAGAACACGGCGGTTATGATCGGAAAGTCGATCGTGAACAAGTCATCAAAGGTCAATATCGGCGATCTGTGCTTAAGCTATGGCGGAGGCGGACACGCCAATGCAGGTACATGCCAGTTGCCAAATGACAAGGTTGATTCCGAGATGCCGACCATCATTGAGAAGCTTAACGGAAACATCCCGGTATAATGATCATGATTATAAAAGCCTCGGCAGACTGCCGAGGCTTTTTTTGACTTTATATATCACCACGCACCATCCGTCCCCACGAGGATCGTGTTCTGTTTTTCCAAAGCTCCCATCTCTTTTTTACATGCAAACATATCAGTATTTTTAAAATTGTTTTTCAGTATCTCGTATTCAAGTATTCCCTGCATGGAGCCCGGACCCTTGATGGCAGTTATCAGATTTATCATATAAACACCGCCCGGGTTTAAACACCTCTTTACATTTTTCACCTGCTTATCTTTTAACAGATCATCATCCATCCTGTTTGAGATATAACAATCATTGATAATAAGGTCATATGTCTGATCCGTATTCACCAGATAATCATTTGCATCCTCAGTAAATATTCTCAGACGATCAGTATTTGTCAGATCATAATCTTTATACAATTCATCCAGATAAAAATACTGCATGGCAAGCTGTACCATGATCGGTTTGAACTCGACCACGTCTATCGTTTTATCCGGGAAAGAATCAATATAATATTTGGGAAATGAAAACCCTGCTCCACCCAATAAAAGTGTCGACTTGATCTCGGGTCTCTTTTCCAACGCGACGACAAAATCTTTGGTGTATTTAAATACCAGCTCGTAGTGTCTGCCCTCCTCCATAACAGCGGCGGACTCCCGAACCTCATCAACCAAAAGAAGCCTCAAAAGCTCATGGTTTTCTATCGCTTCTTTTACTTCTATCCGGCCGTATCCCGGTTCATTTTTCATGAAGATAATACGACCCTGACGCGGAAAAACATCATTGTTCTTTTTCATATGTCCATATATATTTTTGGTATGCATTTATAACTGTTGTTTCACCGTAGGTTGCGATCCTCGGCTGTTTGTAATTGTAGGTCATGTGCACATGTCCGTGAGCGAATACCCGAGGATGATATTTATCAAGTATTTTGTAAAAGCTTTTAAATCCACGATGCGGAAGTTCTTCCCCATCACATAGATCCGCAGCCGGTGAATGTGTGACAAGTATGTCCAGACCATGTTTAAAGAACAGTTTCTTTTTCAGTTTATTTACCCGTTTTTTCATCGACCTTTCGGTGAATAAATGCTCTCCTTTTTTATACTCCATCGAGCCACCGAGTCCGGCTATCCTGATCCCCTCATACACAAAAACCTTGCCGTCTATGGACGTGCAGCCACCGGGTGGAGTTTTCTCATAGCACTCGTCGTGATTTCCGTGTACATAAAGAACGGGCCCCTTGAAATAGGTTGCAAGAAAAGAAAGGTACTGGGGCGGGAGATCGCCGCAGGATATGATGATATCAATCCCGTCAAGCTTCTCCTTTTCAAAAAAATCCCACAGGCCCTTGTCAGGCTCATCTGCCAGAAAAAGAATCTTCACCTGATCTTTCAACGCCTACTCCTCCTCTTTAACCTTCGATACACCGAGCACCTCTACCAAACGTTTTCCATCCTCGGTAAGCTCCTCCATGGTCGGGATAAATCCGATGACGTTTTCCGCGAGCCAGTCCATCGTAATGATCTGTTCGGAAGTCAGCTTGTCCGTGACCTTGATATAATGCGTTCCATCTTTTGTATATCTCATTCCCGCAAAAGGATCGAACTCGCCCGAGCATATTCCCTTTTTAAGAAGATTTATAAGTCGTACGGTATCCGGCGGAAGAGTCTTTGAGCATATCACATCTATCATTCCGGAGCTCATCCCCCACCAGTCATTCAGAGCCTCGTTTTTGGAGTCATCCTCCTGTTTAAAATTGCCATTGATGATACTGCTTACGGTCTTTGCATAATAAACACCCCAATCCCAAACGGCCATCGCCAGAGAATCGCGACTCTCATCATGAGGATCATACAGTCCGAATCTCTGAGATTCATCCTCGGGGCGTATGAAGTCTCTCCCGGAGACCAGCGAGACATCCGCATCACGCAAAAGTTCATCCTGTCTCTCTGATCTTAAGTGTCCCCACTTGACATACACTTTGATATTCGGATTGACCATCTTTGCACCCAGCGCAAATGCATTGATGTTTGCTATGCCGCCGTAGATCGGATAGTCAGCCAGATATCCAACCTTGTCCGTAGGGGAAAGCACTCCGGCAAGCGCCCCCATCAAAAACTTCGCCTCATACAAACGTCCGTAGTATGTCCTGATATATCTGCTGTTTGTATTCAGAGAGCAGTTCAAAAAATGAACTTTGGGATAGTCAAGAGCATACTTCATACTCGTCCCGACAAGCTTGGCCGAGGTGGAAAAAATGATCGTATTTCCATCTACTATAGCCTGCTCGAAACACTCCATTTCCTTTTCCTGAGTATCCGCTCCGAAATATGATCTCACTTCTACATTGTAATCCAGAGCATGCTCCAGATGGTTGGCACCCAGATCATGACCGTATGTCCAGCTCGATGTCTCCACAGTCTTTGAATGTATAAAACCGACTTTTACGGGAGCTGTCTGCGTTATCGGAAGTATCTTTTTTACTATGTTCTGTTTGGTAGTCCGGGGATCGGCATCCATGATAAGCTTCACCTCAGGCTTGTTCGGGAAGAAAACAAAATCATTCCAGGTCTGCTCTATTTCTTTCTGAATATCATCGGATGTTTTTTCATCCATCTCTTCATATGAATGCAGTTCCAAATACAGTAAAAATGCATCGGCCGTCGTCAGAGAGAGCTTGTCCCCTCCCTTCTTTTTGAATACTGCAGAGAACTTCACATACGCAGAATGAAACCGCTCCCTTACTTCATCCGTAAAGTCATCGGGTGTTTCTATTCCCATTATTTTTGTTAATGCCGGGAAGCTTCCCACCTGCGAAAAATTAATATAGTTTATATGTGTTTTTTCATAGAAATCGAGAAACTCATAATAGATTATGTTTTCCTCCGAATCACCTTTTTTAGGGACGATCCTGGTCACTGTCCCGGGAACGGATACAGCATTACATGTTTTTAAAACAGATACTCTTTTATTACCCTCGAGCACATAAAACTGATTCAAAAACTCATATGCTTTTATCGGCTCATGTATGCCTTCCTCAAGATGCGATTCGTAAAGCTGAGCCCACTTGTAAGCAAACTCCGAATCAGATGGCAGAAGCGGCATGAAGTTCGCTGCAAACGCATTCGTCCTTCCCTCTGTCTTTGTACCTCTGATCTGATCGATAGGTATATCAACAAGCCCCAGATACTCCTCTCTGGCGACATCCACATGCGAAAGGATCGCATCAAGTACCCACAGATACGGCCACTCGCCTTTCATCGTTTTGTTCCGGTATTCTTTCATACCGAGCTTATAAACTTTTTCATATACACTTAAATCCATAATCAAACCTCTGCTCTTACCTGTTGAAAACTAACTCCGTTTTTTCTTGCCGTCTCCTTCACGCTTTCGTATTCCGGATAGATACGTACGCTTCCTTCCGGTAGAGTTACTTTTTTTGCTTCTATCGGTCCATAGGATGTATCAACCGTTACCTGTTTTCTTTCCAAAACGGTCCTTTCCATCATCTGCCTGCGGATCCCTATGGTCGTTGTTTCCGTAAAAATGATCCGTTCGAGCTCATCCGCCTGCTCCGGCATATGCAGGTCTGTTCTTTTTCATATATATGGGAGAAAAATGTACCTCCCTTGCTCCTGCTTCATACAGTCTTTCCATCACGTGGCCGAGCTCCTCACCAGTCGAATCATCTATATCCGTCTCGAGCTTCACTATATGATTCTCATCCGTCTCCTGTGTGATCCACATCGCGCGGAGCATACTCGGCGGATCATAATCACGCTTTCCTCCGCCTATCCCTATCCCTTCGATACGATAGCTTTGGGGCAGTTTTTCATCGCCTATTATGGCGGCCGCTATAGCAGCACCTGTTGGCGTCACCAGCTCTCCACGGATATTCCCGCGGCTTAGCGTCAACCCGTTCTGTTCTACAATATTTGCTACCGCCGGAACCGGGACGGGCAATACTCCATGTTGAGTGCGGACTGTCCCTCCACCCTCGGTAAGCGGAGATATTATCACACTGTCCGGAGAAAGATCATCCACACAAACCGCTGCAGCTATTATATCAACTATCGAGTCCACAGCTCCCACCTCATGGAAACAAACTTCATCTACAGTAGTTCCGTGAGCACGGGCCTCTGCACGCGCTAGTATCTCGAATATTTTCTTGGCTATGGCATTTGCACCCTCGGTCATATCCGTCTTATCTATGATCCCATATACATCCGCAAGGGTGCGATGATGATGGTCATGCGCATGATCGTGATCATGGTGATGCGCATCAGCCTTCTCGTGGCCATAGAGGTATTCCATATCATGATCATTGTTCTCATGCTCATGATCAAGTACCACATTGAAATCGCACACATCTATCCCCGCTCTTTTTTTACGTGAGATCTCTATCTCATATCCGTCGATAGGAATAGAAGAAAGCACACTTTTTAAAACGCCTTCATCAGCGCCCAGATCTATCAGGGCAGCAACAAACATGTCGCCGCTTATACCTGAACTTGCTTCGATATACAGATTCTTTTTACTCATCCTTAAACACCCCTGTCACTGTCAAAAGACAAAGTTTGATATCTTTGATCACCGAATAGTTTCTAACATAATCCAGATTGTATCTCATCTTTTCCGGGAGTATCTCATCCACATAAACCCTGTTGGCATCCTCACCTGTGACCCCTGACAGTTTTTTGGCTTCATCCTTATATCTTATGCTCGCTTCACTGGTGACTCCTGCCGGCATCAAAAGCGTCGCCATCATCTCAGGAGTGTATTTATCCACGTATTCTTTGACCTCAGGTCTGGTCCCGACCAATGACATATCTCCCTTTATGATATTGATCAACTGTGGCAGTTCATCAAGTCTGTATTTACGTAAAAATACTCCGATATCCGTTACTCTTTTATCACCATCGGAAGTCACTCTTGCTCCCATATCCTCGGCATTTTTGACCATGGTACGAAACTTGATTATCCTGAAACGTTTACCTAAAGTTGTCACTCTCTCCTGACAGAAAAATACTCCGCCTTTACTTGTGGTAAAAACAGCTATACCTATACCGATCAGTAACGGCAATAATAACAGTAATAAAAATACCGATACACCGACATCCATCATACGTTTAATGCAGAGTTGTTTTTCTTTTTTTATCAGTGCATCATAGTATGGTCTGACCTCATCATTACGCATACTGTCCGGCAGGCTTTCCCATGCTGGCATATCAACTCTCCTTATTCTCTTTACTATCCTCTTCTACGCTTTCTTCTACGGCGGATTCTTTTTCCGTATCAGGTTCCGCGGCAGACGCTTCTTCCCTGCGTTTCGCTTCTTCTAAGTTTACCAGCTCTCCTTCGGCTGCAAGCTCCAAAAATGCATTTACATATGTTTCATTCAGCTGAGTACCCGCGGCATTTTTTAACTCATTAAGCACTACCGAAAGCGGAAGCTGCTTACGATACGGACGGGTCGAATACATGGCATCAAACGTATCCGCGATCGCGATGAGCTGAGCTACGGGTGGTATCTCGGCTCCGTGCAATCCCTCCGGGTATCCGCGCCCGTCAAACCGCTCATGGTGATATCCGGCTCCGAGAGCCAGATCCGGCTCTATCTTTATCTCATCAAGTATTTCCTGACCTCTCTTTGCATGAGACTTCATGATCTCATATTCTTCGTCATTGAGCCCTTCGGGTTTATTCAGTATTTTATCAGGAATTGCCACCTTTCCTATATCGTGCAGAAGCGCTATATTTTTATACTTACGGACTTCTTCCTGTGAAAACCCGAGTTTTATCGCAAGCTTCTCGGTATATGCCGCCACCCTTCTGGAATGACCCTGTGTATATCTGTCTTTCGCATCTATCAGCTTCGCAAAGGCACTGATGGTCTGGTCTACGAACTCCTGCGTCTCTTTGGTCTTTTTTATCTGTCTGCGGAGTTTTCTGGCTGCTATCGCCCATACTATGATCACCGCTAATAATATCCCTGCGCCGACCTCGATAAGTATGAACCATGGATTCTCGGAAAACTTGCGTTCTTTTTCTATATTCAGATACAGACTGTTTTCGATCTGACCTGTAACAGTGTTTACCACGTTCAGTCTGAACTTATAATTTCCACCATCAAGGTTGGTATATGTAACCGGTGTCAGCTCATCCTTTGTAGTAACTGTTTCCTTATCGTCGAAGTGCTCAAGCTTGTAGGTTATCGTGGGATTTTTCAATGCATATGTAAGTGCATATCCGTGGATGACCAACTTGTTTGCATCACTGGGTATCCTTACCAGAGGCCCGTCTGTATATACTTCCTTATCATCAACAGTGATATATGGTATTGTAAGCCTGACATCCTGAGCCTGATCCTCGATCTTGTCGATATTTACACTGCTCACTCCGGTAGAGCCCGCTATATAAAGCACACCGTCCATCACATCGCTCCAGGAGTTCGCAGTAGGAACGCAGGCAAGGCCTGAGGATGAATCATAATGCTGACAGTCGATCTCACCGTTTTCTATCAGATGATCAGCGGTAACCTGATATAGTCCGTTACTCGAAAGAACCCATACGTCTCCATTTTTATCAAACTGTATATCAAAGTTATTTGAATAAGGGAACCTCTTTATCTTTTCCGCTTTTCTTCCCTTCATCATCTCCAGGGAGTTACTCGTGATAACCCAGTAGAGTTTGTTCCCTTCATCGTAACGTATCCTCAGAATAACCTCCGATGCGAGACCATCCTCGGTTCCGATGCGGCTTATCGCAGTATGCTCATCCTTGTAGTTATTAACAACATATATTCCATCCCCATCACTTCCGAAGAAAAGCTCACCGTCAGGGCCCTCACATATGGTGAGTATCTCTGAATTGTTTATACCCTCCTCAGCACCAAAGGTTCTCTGTATCTTTCCATTTTTTACAATACTTACTCCGCCGCTCGCGGCAACTGCCACACTTCCATCCGAAAGCATATAAGTAGATCTGATCCAGTTGGATTTCAGTCCGTCTTTTTCCGTTAACTGTCTGATCTCGCCTCCTTTGTAGATATAGACTCCGTCCTCACCGTTGAACGTGCTGACCCACAGAGCCCCCTCATCATCTCTCATCAGACACCTGACCCTCACTCCCTGCAGCTTCTGTGTCAAGGGAGTGGTCTTGCTCTCATACCTGTCATCGATGATATGTATACCCGTATCGGTTCCGATATACACATCCCCATTGTATATGCATGTGCTGTTTACTACCATCGATCCGAGGCCTGCCATTTTTGTGATATCGACAAACTGATCCGATACCGCCTTCATCACACCCTGTCTCGAGGATACGGCCCAATAATTCCCCTCATGATCTATAATCACATCATCTATGGAGTTATCAAGCGGTATATTTCTGAGCTGTCTGAAAACCTTCTCGCTGTCAAGCCATCCGATACCGTTATCCGTGCATATCCAGGTCTTCTTCCCGATGGAACGGATGTTGTTTATATTTTTGCACTCTCCGGTCATATACTTTTTTGCACCGGAAAACCCTCTGCTTATATCACCGTACCAAACGTAATCATTATCCGTTCCGACATAAACATAATCCTTTTTTGTCGGATCCGGACATATACAGTTCACCGCATCTATCTCGCTGCTCTTTGATGCGATATAACGCGTTACCCGCTTATTCTCAAACTCAAATATACCTCCGGTCATCGTAACACCGAATATATTCCCGAAGCCATCGGACTTGATCTGCGTTATATACTCATTGTTGATCTGAGGATCATCTACGATATGAAGCTCGTTATCTTCCGTGATGTATGCCATTCCCTGAGTTGTCGCGATAACGATGTCACCGTTCACATCCTCTGTTATCGCTCTCACGGATGACGACTGCAGTCCTTTGTCTTTATTGAAAAATATAAAGTCACCCTTATCATACAGTGCAAGTCCGGAATCATTCGTTCCTATCCACAGACGATCCTTCGAGTCCACGAACAGACACACCACGCTCGCAACTCCGTCTGCCGCATCAAACCTGTAAAAAGTTGTTCCGTCATAGCGAATAAGCCCCGAGTAGCTTCCTATCCATATGAATCCGTCCTTTGTCTGGGCAATGGTATTTGCTTCCGATGTAGGCAGTCCGTTTGTATTGTCATAAAGGATATAGGCAGTCTTATCCACCTTATCCATAAGGTCTCCTCCGGATGGAAGGTTCACCTTGGCAGATACCCCTGTCTTTATATCTCCCGGACCAAACAGCGCCCCTATAGGTGCGAGCAGGAGCATACCCGCAACAAGGCATGCTCCGATCCGACTCCTGTTATTATTCGTATGCACTCTCTTCATTTCGTTGTTATCTCCCGCTTCAATATATGTCACCCTCAGCAATGGCAAACGATGATCACGACAGAATAGGCACTCTCCTTTTTGGAAAATCCTACCCATACGCCCCTTATTCTATCATATATTGACAGTTTTTGCAATTATTGTTATAATAAGTACGAATTTTTTGATTTGGAGGGTGTCATGGCTTCGTTTCAGGACAGGGTAAGATCTCTGGTAAAAAATCGATACAGCTGGATGCTGATGCTGGCTTTAGTCTCACTGATCGGTTTTCTGGCCGAAAACGTCTGGAGTTATCTGGCTACAGGCTTTATCGGTAACCGCGGATTCATCCTGCCTTTTTTGTTTGTATACGGGCTGGGTATACTCATTATCTACCTGATCCTCGGGACTCCGACAACCAAAAGGCTTCCCCTTTACATACTCTGTGTCTATGGGATCATCACGGCTCTTCAGATCGGATACGGATATGCGGTCGAGGCCATCTTCGGTTTCCGACCCTGGGATATGTCAGAGATGTATCTTTCCGTAACACCGTACGCATCCATGGTTACATCCCTCGGATTCGCAGGTCTCATCAGCCTTTTTATGAACGTTATATTCACTCCGACCTTCGAGTGGTTTGACAAGATAAGCAAAAATGTACTGATCCGCGTGATCAGTGTGGTCCTTCTCCTCGGTATGGTCGCAGACTATGTGGTGGGGCTGATACAGAGTTCCAATGCCGGCGAGAGATTTTTCTTATGGTCACTCGATCTGAACATGTACGATATCGTAAATCCTCATGAGGTCAGACAGTACGTTGGTATGTTCTTTGTCTGGGGTGTCCTCGGCTGGTGCGTCGAAACCCTGTACATCTCGTGGATGAATAAAAAATGGACCAATCGCGGATTTCTCTATGCGCCGTTTTGCCCTATCTACGGATTCGGCGAGTTTATCGGATACAAACTTCTTTTGTTGCTTCCACACAACTATTTCCTTTATTTCTTTGTCGGTATGATCTTTTGTACCATATTGGAGCTGGCGGTAGCGAAGTATATGATATGGAAAACAGGATACCTCTGGTGGGATTATACAAACAGACCTTTTAACTACAAAGGCATTCTTTGCCTCGAGTCGACTATCGCCTGGGGTGTATACGCCGTGATCGAGTTCTGGTTCCTGCACGATGGAAGCATGTGGCTCCTGGGACAGGTACCGGATATCATCATGCCTCTGATACTGACGGGGCTTATTATATATTCGTTCGGCGATCTGGCTTATACTTTGAGAAATGTAAAGACGAAGGGGATGGAGGCGGAGGAGAACAATATCCTCAAGTTCAGATAAGGTATGTCACAATATACGGGGCACAGTACGGGCGTTTTGATTGTCCCTGCAATTGCAAATATACTTTTACTGAACTATCGTCAACAAAAAATTTAGGAAATCAAAACATGCTTGATTATAACAATAGTATACTTGAGAAATATAATCGAATAACATCCGTGTTGATTGAAAAAGAAATGACCATTGCGACTATGGAAAGCTGCACGGGTGGTATGATAGGGATGCTGCTTTCGGACAGGGAAGGAGCATCGCAAGTTGTAAAGGGCGGATTTTTCACCTATTCCAATGAAGCGAAGATAAACTGCGGGGTGGCAGCTGACGTGATAGATACCTATGGAGTTTACTCGCTTGAGACTGCGAGAGAGATGGCTCGTGTTTGCAGAGACAGCTTTGGAGCCGATATCGGTATCGGTGTGACGGGGTCCATCGGAACGATCGATCCGAACAACACTGACAGCGTACCCGGCGAAGTCTATATCGCTGTGGATATAAACGGCAATATAAAAGATCAGCGTATCGAGCTCGCGCCTGCAAGCAGGCTTGACAGCCGCCTGGCCATCGCTGATAAGATAGCTGATCTGTTAAACAATTAAGTTTTTGATGATAGAAAGTCAATGCTCACGATAAGCTCAGCAGTTCCCTTCATATACATGTGGAATGTAGTCTCTGGCTATATCTGCGAGACGATAGACAGTCTCGACCGGAGTAGGCTTACGATCCGAATACTTACTCCTCGGAAAGAATCTGGATACATGAAGCGGAATATCTTTTCCGCTTCTTTTTATAAGATCCGAAATATATGAGGCGATAGATCTCATCTCGTCTTCACTGTCATTTTCACCCGGGATTATCAATGTGGTGAGCTCTATGTGCGAGTAGTTTAATGCCCGCTCTATAAAATCAGATGTCACTGCAAAATTGCCATGCAGGACATGAGCATAATAATCCCTGTCATATGACTTTAGATCTATATTCATCGCATCTATATACGGTCCGAGTTCATCGAGTATACTTCGACTCGTACTGCCGTTAGTAACAAGCACGGTCTTCATCCCCTCCAAACGAATAAGCTTTGCAGTCTCAAGTACATATTCATAATTGATAAGGGGCTCATTATATGTGAATGCGATCCCTATATTTCCCTGCGACCGATATTGATGACATATGGCAACGAGCTCTGCCGGGGTGTAATCATTTGTTTCCGGTGTTTCTCTTCCATCAGCCATTGATATCTCGACGTTTTGGCAAAACGGACATGCAAGATTACATCCAAACCCTCCCACGGATACAATACTGCTTCCGGGATAAAAATGGTACAGAGGCTTTTTCTCTATCGGATCAAATGCAAGAGCTGTAACCTTTCCATAGTTTAACGATATGTTTTTCCCATCCTTGTTCATCCGCGCGTGGCAAAACCCGGTCTGTCCCTCGGACAACCGGCATCTGTGAAAGCATATTTCGCATGTTATTTTTTCGCCATTATCACTCATGTTTATCACCACTTTTAAACCACATCTGTAACCTGTGAACCTGATAACTCCACGGCTTGGGTTCATGATTACAATAGCCAAAAAATGTATCTATGACCTGCTCGGGTTTTACCGTATTTTCACTGCTTGTGGGGAGCATTAAAAATATACTGTCCCCCTTGTATACAGGATGTAATATCGGGAGTTTCTCACCGATCATTTTTTCAAAATCATCCTGTTCAAATGCATGAAAAATAACAGCAGGTTTTAAGTCAATTTCCTTCTCTGATTTCTTTGTTTTTTTAGTTATTATTATGCTGTCCTGAGACAAAAACTCTTCAAATCTTTTCTTATAATTATCAGGAAATGCATCACCCGTTTTTGCGGTTATCATATATGCGGAACGATCAAGCAGGGACATGGAATTTTTAAATCCTTCCGGCATGCGTTCGATCTCTGTTATAAATACCTCATCCGTAAGAGCATCATTGAGCTTCTGCATGATCACTTCAGGCTCTGCTTCACCGGGGACGAACTCCACATCGATATAGTCTCCGTCCGTCGTTGCTCCGACTCCAAGAGGAGCCGCAAAGCTCATCAGCTGATGAGGTGAGTAGCCCTGCGAGTACGCCACATCAAGACCTGCCCTGCGAATAGCCTTCTGGAAAAACCTCATCAGATCCAGATGCCCTATAAAGCGCACTGAGCCTGTTTTGGTAAATCTCATCCTGGTCTTATAGCGTGCTGCCTGCTCCATATCTATCCTCCATGCCACCTCGAAAGCAGCATCTCTTGCTCAAGTAATCTGTCAAACGCTCTCTACCGGCGTCTATTATGGCTACCTCGTCGCTAACCGATTTATCTGCGTAGCTATATATCCCGCGCCATATCCGTTATCAATATTTACCACTGACACTCCGTTAGCGCAGGAATTGATCATCGTAAGCAGCGCTGACAGTCCGTTCAAGCTCGCACCATATCCAACTGATGTCGGTACGGCGATGATAGGATTCTTCACCTGCCCACCGAGAACGCTCGCAAGCGCTCCCTCCATCCCGGCTACTGCGATAACACAGTTCGCTCTCCTGATATCATCTACCTTATCCATCAGGCGATGGAGTCCGCTCACACCTATATCAAAATACCTTTCCACATGGCATCCGAAAAACTCCGCCGTCTGCGCAGCCTCCTCAGCGACAGGTATATCAGCGGTCCCGGCTGAGCACACAGCCACCTCACCTACCTGCTCCATAGGCTCATCTGCCGCTTTTAGGATACGAGACACCTTATCATACGTCACACCCGGTATCTCCTTTTTTACAAGCTCATACTGATGTTCAGACGCCCTCGTACCGAAAACTCTTTTCTCTCTGTCATAAACAGCCTTAAAGATCTCTACAAGATGCGTATCCTGCTTTCCCTCACAAAAGATCACCTCGGGGAACCCGGTTCTATCTTCCCTGTCGGTATCAGGCTTGGCAAAACCCATCTCATCATACGTTCCCTTCATAGCCCGGCCTCCCTTTCGTTTATGCGCCCATTATACAGCAAAAGCCCTGCTTTCGCAAGGCTTTTTTGCGTCGAACTGATCCTCATTCACTTATCCCGTCTTCCCTCATATTGACGAGGATTTCCAGCATTCTCTTGACTACATCTATCGGAAACTCCACCGGACTCGTAAACGCGTTGATCACGATCCCCGACAGCTCCTTCTCATCATACAGCAGCGTGTACTCGAGCACCTGCTTCAGTTTCATCGGGATTATCGAAAAGCTCTTTGCATATTCCTTGACGATCACCCACTCCGCTGTAAATATCGGAAAGAAAAATCTCCCGGAGTTCTCCAGAATATCAGGTTTTAGATTAACCTCTTCATCCGATCCCGAAATATGCGCCGCCATCGGGACCCAAAGTGTATCAGTACTCAAAAAAGCGAACAACTGGGCAAAGCTTTTCTCACTTGGATCCTCGAGATATACCTTTACCACTTTTTCAAACAGTTGCTCACCTAATAACTTCTCTGATTCAGCCTCTCTCAGATCATCAAACTCTGCATTGCACACGATACCGTAATCATTTTCAGGTGATCTCTCATCAAGAAAAAGCGATATCTTTCCATCCATATCCACTTCTCTCATGCAGACCATATCATGCTCATGATACCCGTATTCTTTATACGATTCGTCTAAGAGTTCACCGATAACAAACATCTCCGTAATACCCTCAAGTCGAACCCGGACACACTCACCCTTTTCTTTGCCTTTTTTTCTGAGGATGACCATCACATCATCAGGATTATAATAATCCCTCAGATGATCCAGATCCTTCCGATCACGAAGGCCCTCATTCCCATCAGACTCATAGCGGCTTACTGTCTTCAGCTTCTTTTCAAAGCGGGCAGCGATACGTTTATCGATATGCTCAAACCTCGCATCCTCGATTGCCCCGATACGTACAAAGGAACGGACCTCATCATTTCCCTGCGCAATACTGATATCCTCGCCGTCCTTCTTGCATGCACAGAGGATCTCCACGGTGAGTCCTGCCTGGTGATCTATATACCCATAAGTCAGTACGGCGTTAGCCTCTCTCACACCCGGAAACTCCCGCAACGCTCTCCTGAACGTATCAGTCATATCAAAAAGACAGAACTTCTTATAAACCTCCCGAAATCCGACCTTCGAATACTTCATAAACTCCCCTCCCGAAACAGAACCCCAGTCGTGAAAAAACTCGTTTTATCATGTCACTTCACAATCTCCTCGAACCGATACTTCTGCTTCACATTCGGATATTTTTCTCTGTCAACCTCACTCATAAACATCTCAATAGGTCTGGCATATATTCTCTTATTCCCATACAGTGCCTGATAGATAACCAGTATCTCTCCTGTTTCCGTGTGCTCCGCATAATCAACAATTCGATACGTGTACACACCCTGCTCTCTCTCTTCATCCGAAATCATTTCTCGTTTGAAGTGCTGAACGATCGAATCAATCGGAAATCTGAAATCTTTATTTCTATCCATGATTCCTCCGGTTTTTCCATGAAATAGCATACTTTTGCTCTAAGCTCTCACCAGTACTTTGATACCATCTTATCTGCCTCAGCACGGGAAACCCCTAATGATGAGACTACCTGCTCAACAGCATCTATAGAGGACCCTCCAAAGCCCTTACACATGTTTACAAGCATTTGTATTCCTTCCTCGCGGCCCTCCTCGCGGCCCTCCTCGCGGCCCTCCTCGCGGCCTTCTTCACGGCCTTCTTCACGGCCTTCCTCACGGCCTTTAGCCTCACTGGCTTCAATATCATCTTTCATGAACTCTCTCAATGCCGGTCCCATCATATCGTTTTCCCTCCTTACTTCTTCAAACATATCCCTGTTTGCCAACAGCGACACCTCAAGGACTGCGTCAGCATTTTCCTTGTCATCCTTTTCGGTGATCGCCGAACTGAAATCCATAAATCGTTTTATGTCATCCGCTGAAGCGCCTCTCGCAAGCACCTTCATTACAGTATGTGCCTCGTCGAGCATCGACGTCACGACAATCC
>CAMVOY010000014.1 GCA_947169235.1 uncultured Lachnospiraceae bacterium
TCCTCCGAGGAGAAACTATCCTCCTTCGGAAGCTTCATCGCCAGATCCGTATCCCAGAACATATGATGGACTTTTCTGACAACGCTCGTTCCTTCTCCTTCTACTGGTTCGGAATCTATTCGATATGTATCAAGGAGCATATTGCCAACAGCAAATAAATCCCGGGATGCCTCTTCCATTGCATCCTGAGATTCCTCATTTACAATAACCTCTTCTTCTGTTTCAGGAATATCGCCGTTTACCGCAGCTTCATCGTACACTGTCTTTCACTTCCTTATAGCCCGAATTATCCCGAAATACGGCATCTCCACCGATATTTCGGGATAAAGTAATCTAATATATCAGAACGCTTTTATCTGCGCCTTATTATGCGTTAACGATCTGTCCGAAATCAGCCTTAAGTGAAGCTCCTCCGATAAGTCCGCCATCGATGTTGGGCTTGGAAAGAAGCTCTGCTGCATTTGATGCGTTCATAGATCCGCCGTACTGGATGCGGATAGCATCAGCAGTTGCCTGATCATAGATCTCACCGATGCACTCACGGATAGCTGCGCATACTTCCTCAGCCTGATCAGCTGTAGCAGTCTTACCTGTTCCGATAGCCCAGATAGGCTCGTAAGCGATAACAGCCTTCTTTGCCTGATCAGCAGTGATGTCAAGAAATGCGATCTTGATCTGCTGACGGATCCAATCGATCGTGATGCCCTGCTCACGCTGTGTAAGGCTCTCTCCGCAGCAGATGATCGGAGTGATATCATGCTTGAAGGCCTGCTTGATCTTTTTATTAACTGTCTCATCAGTCTCAGCGAAGTACTCTCTTCTCTCTGAGTGTCCGATGATAACATACTTAACACCGGCATCTGTCAGCATGTTTGCTGCGATCTCTCCGGTATAAGCACCGCTCTCCTCGAAGTAAAGGTTCTCAGCTCCTACTTCAACATTTGTTCCTTTAACCGCCTCAACAACAGGGATGATGTCGATGGCCGGTACGCAGAATACTACATCCACGTCATCATTTTTTACGATAGGAATAAGTGTTTTTGCAAGCTCAACCGCCTCAGACGGGGTCTTGTTCATCTTCCAGTTACCTGCGATAATTCTTCTTCTACTCATTCTGATTATCTCCATTTCTATGTTTTCTAGTTATCGGTCGTTAGCAGCAGCTACACCCGGAAGCTCCTTACCCTCGAGGAACTCAAGTGAAGCACCACCACCTGTTGAGATGTGACTCATCTTGTCACCGAGACCCATCTGATTTACGGCTGCAGCAGAGTCACCACCACCGATGATGGTCGTAGCACTTGACTCAGCGAGTGCCTGAGCTACTGCGAGGGTACCCTTTGCAAGAGTCGGGTTCTCAAACACGCCCATAGGTCCGTTCCAAACAACAGTCTTGGCATTTTTAACTTCGTTAGCAAACATCTCGGCAGTCTTTGTACCGATGTCGCAAGCCTCTTTGTCAGCCGGGATAGAATCAGCACTTACGATCTCAACGTCGATCGGAGCATCGATCGGGTTCGGGAAATCAGTGATAACTGCGCTGTCTACAGGAAGAAGGAGCTTCTTTCCGAGCTTCTCAGCTTTGGCGATCATCTCGCGGCAGTAGTCGAGCTTCTCGTCATCGCAGAGAGACTTTCCGATCTCCTTGCCCTGAGCCTTAAGGAATGTATAAGCCATACCACCACCGATGATAAGAGTATCACACTTGGTAAGCAGGTTATCAATTACGTTAAGCTTATCAGCGACTTTTGCGCCACCGAGAATAGCAACAAACGGACGCTCCGGATTCTCAACCGCGTTACCGAGGAAATCGATCTCCTTCTGCATAAGGTATCCTACAACAGCTGTATCCTTAAGAGCAGCCACACCTACGTTTGAGCAGTGTGCACGGTGTGCTGTACCGAAAGCATCATTTACAAATACATCACAGATAGATGCGAGATCCTGTGAGAATGCATCTCCGTTCTTGGTCTCCTCAGGACGGAAGCGTGTGTTCTCGAGAAGGATAACATCACCATCGTTCATGGCAGCAACTGCCTCACGTACGTTGTCTCCGACAACCTCAGGGTTCGGAACGAACTTTACTTTCTGACCCAGAAGTGCAGAAAGTCTCTCAGCAACAGGTGCGAGTGTCTTGGTCTTTTTATCCTCTTCAGTCTTTACCTTGCCGAGGTGTGAGCAAAGGATAACCTTGCCACCGTCAGCGATCAGCTTTTTGATGGTCGGCAGAGCAGCTACGAGACGGTTCTCATCAGTGATCTTGCCCTCGATGATCGGCACGTTGAAGTCGCAGCGGCAGAGCACGCGCTGTCCTTTTACATTGATATCATCAACAGATTTTTTGTTAAGTCCCATTTTTTTCCTCCTTTATAAACCAACGAAAGTCCCGGTCCTTCAGACCGGACCTTTCCCGGTCATACATTTAATGTTTTATCAATTACGCACCAAGAAGTGAACCGAAGTGCTTAATTGTACGTACCATCTGGCTTGTGTATGAGTTCTCGTTATCATACCATGATACTACCTGTACCTGAGTTGTTCCGTTATCAAGCGGAAGAACCATTGTCTGAGTAGAATCAAAGAGTGATCCGAAACGCATACCTACGATATCTGATGAAACGATCTCATCCTCGTTGTATCCGAATGACTCATTTGCAGCAGCCTTCATAGCGCTGTTAACCTGCTCTTTTGTTACGTTACCCTCTACAACAGCTGTAAGGATTGTAGTAGAACCTGTCGGGGTCGGTACACGCTGAGCAGCACCGATGAGCTTACCATTGAGCTCAGGGATAACAAGTCCGATTGCCTTTGCAGCACCTGTTGAGTTAGGAACGATGTTGACTGCAGCAGCACGGCTACGACGCTTGTCGCCCTTTCTCTGCGGTCCGTCAAGTGTCATCTGATCACCTGTGTAAGCGTGGATGGTGCACATGATACCTGACTTTATAGTTGCACAATCATTGAGTGCCTTTGCCATAGGAGCAAGACAGTTGGTTGTACATGAAGCAGCTGAAATGATCTTGTCGTCCTTTGTAAGTGTCTGATGGTTTACATTGTAAACGATCGTAGGAAGATCATTACCTGCCGGTGCGGAAATGATAACGTGCTTAGCACCTGCATCGATATGAGCCTGAGCCTTGTCCTTTGATGTGTAGAATCCTGTACACTCAAGAACAACGTCTACTCCAAGATCTCCCCAAGGAAGATTCTTTGCATCAGCCTCTGCGTAGATGGTGATCTTCTTGCCATCAACTGTGATGAAGTTCTCACCTGATGTAACCTTGTCGCAAAGCTCATATCTTCCCTGTGTTGAGTCATACTTAAGAAGATGAGCCAACATCTCAGGAGAAGTAAGATCATTGATAGCTACGATCTCAAAACCCTCAGCGCCGAACATCTGACGGAATGCCAGACGACCGATACGACCAAAACCATTAATTGCTACTTTTACTGCCATAATACAATACCTCTTTTCTGCACCGCTTGTGTTATCAGGGTGTACGGAAGCGGCGCCGACGCACACCAGGGAGCCATGAAAGCCCGAAGTTACGTATTGTTTTGGACCTTCGTTAAAAAATCCACAATCGTCTGAACAGTATTCTACATTATTATAAGATAAAAATCAAGTGTTTTTTTCAGTATACTCAGATGCGATCGTAAAGCTCTTCATACTTCTTCGCCGAGTTGCCCCAGGAGAAGTCCATAGCCATGCCTCGATCGATGATCTTGTTCCACTCACGTTTGTGGTTGTAGTACACATCCTTCGCGTATCTGATACATCCTAACATCTCATGCGCGTTGTAGTTCATGAATGAGAAGCCGGTACCCTTATCCTCGAACTCGTTGTACGGCTCGACTGTATCCTTAAGTCCTCCTGTCTCTCTGACGATCGGCACGGTACCGTATCTCAAGCTCATAAGCTGGGAGAGTCCGCACGGTTCAAACAGTGACGGCATCAAAAATGCATCGCAGGACGCATATATCTTGTGCGATCTTTCATTAGAATAGAAGATATTTGCAGATACCCTGTCCGGATACTTCCATGCAAAGTGTCTGAACAGATGCTCGTATTTTTCTTCGCCGGTACCGAGTACGACGAGCTGTGTATCCTCAGCGCAGATCTCCTCGATCACGTAGTCGATGAGGTCGAATCCCTTTTGGTCAGTCAGTCGTGATACCACACCGATCATGAACTTCTTCTCATCCTCAGACAGACCGAGTTCCTTCTGCAGAGCCTTTTTATTTTTGATCTTCTCCTTGCGGAATGTCCTGGCATCATAATTGAAATCGATCATCTGATCCTTCGCCGGATCCCACTCATCATAGTCGAGACCGTTTACGATACCGGTAAGGCATCCGCTCTTTGCATTGATCAGGCCATCGAGTCCCTCGCCATAGAAAGGCATCTTTATCTCCTCGGCGTATGTATCGGAAACCGTGGTTATCTGATCTGCGTATACGAGACCACCCTTCAAGTAGTTCGCATCGCCGTAAGCCTCGAGTTTGTCCGGAGTGAAGTAATAAGCATCAAGTCCGGTAGTATCCATGACGGTCTTTTTGTCCCAGATACCCTGGAACTTCAGATTATGTATCGTCATGATCGTCTTTATGCCTCTATAGAACTCATTCTGCTGGAACGAATCCTGGAGGTAAACAGGCACCAGACCTGTCTGCCAGTCGTGGCAATGGATGATGTCAGGACGGAATCCGATCATCGGCAGGCAGGAAAGCGCAGCTTTGTCGAAAAATGCGAACTTCTCGATATCCTGATATATCTCTCCATAGGGAAGCATCCCGCTGAAGTAGAACTCATTGTCAAGGAAATAGAACGTAACTCCGTTCATCTCCATCTTGAATATGCCGACGTACTGTTTACGCCAAGCCAGATCCATATAGAAGTGGTCAACATAGTCCATCTGCTCTTTGTACTGTTCCTGGATAGCAGTGTACTTGGGTATGATGACACGAACATCATATTTCTTTTTGTCGAAATAACGCGGCAACGAACCTACAACGTCCGCAAGACCGCCTGTTTTGATAAAAGGCACGCACTCTGATGCCACAAATAAGATATTCTTCAAAACACTATCCCTCCATAATATTCCATTGTGTCCGTTGATTTTCAGGCCACCTCTCCTATTATACATCATTTATCGCAAAACATCAAGCAAAAAATAACAGACTCGGACTCCCTCAGGGTCTGAGTCTGTATAGCTGTCCGATATTGATTTTTTCAGACTTTGAGCGCATCAGCCATCTCTTTCATCTCACGCGCGTTCTCCCTCACGGCATCGGTGATCTCCGCTCCTCCCAAAAGTCTCGCAAGCTCATCCAGGCTCTGCTCTTTATCAAGCTGTCTGATCGTGGTTTCCGACGCATCCGCGCCGACCTCCTTCTCGATAACAAAGTGCGTGTCCGCCATGGATGCGATCTGAGCCAGATGAGTGATACATATCACCTGATGGTGTCTGGCTATCGTATTCATCTTCTCCGATACCATCTGCGCAGTCCGTCCGCTGATGCCGGCATCTATCTCATCAAATATCAATGTCTCTATCTCGTCGCTGTCGGCGAAGACAGATTTGATCGCCAGCATGATACGGGACAGTTCTCCTCCCGAAGCGATCTTCGAGAGACTCCTCACGGGCTCTCCCGGATTAGTGGCTATCAGAAACTCTATATCATCCACTCCGTGCTCAGAAAAATGTTCCGATCTTACTATTTCTATCTCAAATTTTACGTGTGCGAAATTGAGATCCTCCAGAGCCTTTTCTATCTGCGTCTTTAAGGTCTGTGCTGCCTTATTCCTCAGTGTCGTTAGCTTTTTTGATTTGTCTGCCAACTCTACTACAAGTCTGTCAAATTGTTCACGTCGCTCTTTTTGGAACTTTTCATAGTCGGCGTAATGCCCGAGCCTCTCCTCGACTATATCGTGATGAGCCATGATCTCATCATAGGTCTCACCATATCTCGATTGCAGACCGTGTATCAGATCGACTCTCTTCTCGAGTTCTCTGAGTCTCCCCTCATCAAACGAATAATCCTGCATGAATCCGGATAGATCCCTGTTAAAATCTCCCAAAAGACTCTCTATCTCCATCAGCTGATCCGAATACCCTTCAAGCTTCGGGTCCATCGCAGATGCCCGTTTCAACTCGGGGATCACTCTGTTTACAGCCTCCCATGAAACCTTGGTACCGTCATTGTACACGGAAGACAGGACTTCAACAGTGTTTCCGGAGTTTGACGCAACCCTGAAATCTTCGTCTATGCTCTCCATCTCCTGCTTTGAAAGATTGGCTGACTCGATCTCATTTTTCTCATGAGTCAGAAAGTCTATCTCGCGAGCGAGCTCCTCATCGGAAAGGTCATTCTCCTCGATCTCTTTTCTCACGGAATCATACTCGTGATAGACATCGTAGACCTCCTGCAAAGCCATCGCTATCTCCTCGCCTCCGAACCGATCTACGATCTCCCTCTGCTTGGACGGCTTTAGGATCGACTGATGCTCGTTCTGTCCGTGGATGTCGATACATAAAGAAGCGACCTGCCGGATAACACCGGCAGGCACACTTTCCCCGTTGATCCTGTTTACACTTCTGTTCTCAGTGATCTTTCTGCTGATCACTATCTCGTCATCCTCGAACGGGATATCCAGCTCGCGGATGGCTCTTTTTGTTTGCTCGTCACTGATGGAGAATACCGCTTCCACCGTGGCCGTATCATCACGCCTTCCTATCATCTCGGGAGAGACTCTCCCACCGAGAGCTATGTTAAGCGATCCGATAAGGATAGACTTTCCCGCTCCGGTCTCACCGGTCAGGATGTTTAAATGCTCACCAAAATCAACATCTGCTTCATCGATGATGGCGAAGTTTTTGACATGCAGATTAACTAACACATCTCCCTCTCTTTCTCTCCCATAACCGCCGGTTCCCATCCGGCATTCTACCTTTTTTGATTATGCGCTTTAGCGCTGCTACTTTATCCTCCTGACGGTGACCTCGCATCCGAGTTTGACACCATCAACATAGGCATAGATTATGGTCTTTCCGGGTAGTTTTGCTTTGACCAGACCATTTGCATCTACCGAGGCTATCTCCGGCTTCGCGGAGTACCAGGTTATACCCGTAGTTATGTTATATATAGACAGCTGCTCTGTCGCATACTGAAGCAACGTCACGGCTTTTCTGTTGATATCTACGACGGTCACATCAACGTGTCCTTCGACTCCGTTTGCCGCTCGTGCGTAGATGGTGGCCTTTCCGGGTCTGACACCTTTGATCTTGCCCCTTGATGTGACTGTCGCTACAGACGGTGTATCCGACCAGTATTTAATGGAATCCGTTGCATTCGATGGATTCGGAACCATGCCCGACTGGATTGAACTTCCCTTCGCTACGGTCAGGTTGGCGTCCGCGATCGTAAAGTTAGTCACAGGCACAGGCTCTGATACCGTTACCCAACAGTAGGTCTTCTTCTTTGTCGCATCCTTTGATGTCGCTGTGATCTTTACCATACCCGGTGCGACTCCGATGACCTTTCCTCCGTCGACCGTAGCTATAGATGTATCTCCGGACTTCCACTTCACACCCTTTATCGTTGCGTTGGACGGTGTGATCCTGACACTGAGTTTGACACTCTTTCCAACAAGGATGTTTGCATTGGACTTATTCATCTTTATCTTTGTTACCAGGCGTCTGACTACCACCTTCATGGAGCCCTTCGCCTTGGACCCGTCAAGACATGTCGCAGAGATCGTTGCCTTTCCTACTTTTCTTGCCTTGACTCTACCTGAGCTCGATACGGTTGCGACTCTCCTGTTTGAGCTTTTCCATTTCAGAGTCTTGTTTCCGTTGTATGCATTTTTGACGGAACGGCTTACCTTGAACTTCTTTCCGACATTTACGTATTTCACCTTCGGGCTGAGCGTCACCTTCGTACTGTACTGAGGTGTTCTGTACTTGACTGTGAGTGTGTACTCGACATACGCCGAACTGTTATCCTCGCTCACACCCGTGAGCACTACCATACCTTCAGTCTTTCCGGTGACAATAACCTCCGAACCTCTCTCGTCGAGCTCTACCGAACCCGGATCATCGGTTTCATACGGCTCCCAGCTCCATTTTATATTCTTGTTTGCGGCTGTCTGAGGAGTGATCTTTGGAGAGATCGTCAGCGCCTCACCGATATAGACCGTAGCACGCTTAAAGTCTCCCGTGACCTTTGTAACCTTATCAACTACTATGACGTCAACTATAGCGGTTTTACCTGAGCTCGTGGTCGCACTCACATATGTCTTTCCCGCTGCGACTGCGGTGAGCAATCCCTTGTCGCTGACCGTTGCTATCTTGTCGTCTCTCATCTTGTATGTTACGGTATCGGTTGATGTCGTCGGTTTCAGCTTAGGAACAAGCTGAAACTTGCCATTTATCGGATCTCCATTATAGAGAGTAACACTGTCTTTTTCAAACTCAATACCCGTTGAAGCCTCGGTACACGTGACAGTGAATGAATAATAAACGTTATCATCCGTACGACATGTGACCGTACAGCTACCCGGCTTCTGACCTACCACCTCGAGCTGCTTTCTCTCCTCATCGTAATCCAAATGGCATACGCCGGCCTTATCGGTTTTCCAGATCAGTTTTGTCTCGGCAGTGTCAGGAACGAACTTCAGATTGACCGTCTTTGTATCACCGGCCTCTATATCCAGATGATCATCCTTTAGGTTTTCAAAAATGATCTCATCCGGCCCACCTATTATTTTAACGATGGCATTAGCATAAAGATTGTTCGGGTTATGCTCCGGGCGCACGGTAATACTCACTGTTCCTGGCGCTAAAAACTTGAGGTAACCTGCATTATCAATTGTTGCCACTTTCGTATTATCTACTGTCCATACAAGCGCCGTTGACGTCGCATCATTAGGCTCAATAGTAAGCTCCTCTTTCATATTGTGTCCATTTTGATAGAACGGAAACTTATAGTCTTCTTTTTGTTTAAACTCAAGTTTTGTAATAGGAATACGTACCGTAATATCAATCTGAACACGTTTTCCATTTAGAGTATTCTCCACCATCAGTGTACCTGTGCCACCTGCCAAAGCATTAATAACTGCCGTTTTTCCATCTGCAGCAGGTGTAACGGAGAACACTTCTTCCTTTGAGCTTATCCAACGAAGAGGTGCTTTAGATACAGTCTCTTTTATTTTTGCCTCTAATGTGAGAACGTCACCTACATTCATAAATCTGTCACCTGCGGGGTTTAGCGTAAAATCCGTCATGGCTGTCTCAACTTTAACCTGACAGCTTGCAGTACGAACAATACCGCCTTTAGCGATGATAGATGCAGTAATCGTCACATCATCTGTTGTGACTTTCAATCCTTTTATCATTCCCGATGTATCAACAGAAACAGACGAAGAATTTGAACTCGACCAATTAATGACGCCATCGTATGTTCCATGAACACTTGCAAGCATCTGGTATTCCTGTCCAACCATGATCACAAGTGATTCTTCACCTAATGTTATTCCATCTACTATAGTGATATATGTCACAAACTTACCAGATGAAGGATAAGTTGCACCCGGTGGTAGAAGCCCTCTAACATAATCTTCTTTTCCGGTTTTAACAGTCATTGTAGCCTTGAGATTTCCCTCGCGATCCTTTGCTGTGATACTTTTTTCAACATCATTATAGGTCATATAATTTCCGGCAGGAGAATCATTTTCCATCGTTACAAGAACATCAAAAGTATCACCAAAATCGGATGTGCTCATGCCATATGATTCCGGTAGTTTCAGAATATCATTAGTTCCAAGGACGACTCTTTTCCCATCCTTAATCCCACTGGTTATAGTAATTGTTGCAACTGTCGGTGTATATGTTGCAGCAGCCAGATCACTAGTATGAATACCATCATTGACATAGAAAAAGACCTTGTAAACACCTGCAACTGCTCGATTAATCTTTAGTTTTGATTCAGTTGATGTTGGCGCAATAATCTCAATTAACTCTGATGTTTTCCCCATAGAATTGGCTATTTCCACAGGATCTCCGCTACCACTCTCAACTCTAATAGACCAGAATATTCGTTCCTTAATTCCGTCGATCGAGTTTATTGTAAAGAATGTATCCACATCGAACTTGTCATCCGGTTCCAGCGTTATTCTGGGGCCGGTCGAAAACGTCGAATCCCCCTCTCCTTTCGCCTTTGGTATAACATACACCTTAAGATATGCCGTATACGTATTTGCACTGTCCGGAGTATACGTTGCTTTTATCCTTGTATAACCGGCTCCAACCGCATGAACGACTCCTGTCCTCAATCCAACTGTAGCTATTTCCTCATTTTCAGATGTCCACTGTGCATCAGTTGTTTTTCCAAAGTTCAGCTTCATAGTCTGATCAGATTCACCTGCATGCATAAATAGAGATCTTTCCTCATCACCCGAATAAACATATTTAAAAATGTTGTCATTTTGGGATGTATCAACTGCAAACCACACTTTAAAATGACATTCTGTACTTCTCTCTTTCCACTTATCGGTTGTACTGTCCGGATCATGCTTTAGATTCGTAACTTTTACCGAGACGATTACATCTCCTGGCATTGTCGGATATAAGTTAACATTATCCTGGTTCAAAACAGAAACAACAGTACCATCCCTGCTGAAAGCAGCCTTATCCGTTCCGAGAGTTATTTTCCATTCTATCTTGTAATGCGACGGATCATCATATTGCACATCCCCGGATTCCACTTTTAATGCTGTTTCATTTACTCGAAGATCATATGTCTTGTTGGGATCCATTGTAATACCCTCTAGAGTATTCTTGATTGATATATTACTCTCGTCATCCGCAGCCTTTGCCACCTTCGGCGTATAGTGGAAGAACACTATCCCCGAAAAAGCGCTTATAAATAAATTCAAGGCCAAAAACACGCCGATAAGACGTCTTCCGACCTTTCCCCTTCTTCTATTCTTTCTCATTTCTTTATTCATAGCTTTAACCTCGCTTTTCTTCAAAATGATACAAAACACCGCTACATATATCGGCTTGATCCCTTATTTTTTTTAGTACCCCTATGATACACCCTATCTGTGTCAGTTTCACGACCTTCAGATGTCAAAACGTAGTCATGTTTTATTTTACTTTCGCGAGGAGGCTTTGTCAAGGTTGCTTTTTTGCCGAAAATGTGTTACGATCAATGGCAGAAACGCCAAATGGCGAAAACAAGGAGGTAAACAAATGAATCTTTCAAAATCCAGACGTTTGGCAGCGTTGCTTGCTCTGGCCCTGACAGTATCCGGCATCTCTGTACCGGCTACGACCAAGACCTCAAAAGCGGCTGACGAGGCAACCACCGCCACCACTACCACGATCTCTGGCGCTGCTGCTATGGCTCAGCTGACTGACCTTATCAACTCAACATGGACAGATGATCCTTCAAAGCAGAGAGACACACTTGTCGAGGAGTTCGAACTGGTAGACGAAGCAGGGCAGCTCGAAGTCTATGCCGCAGGCATCCTTATGGCAAAAGACTCAAAACTCAAGATCGTAAAGTACGACGCAAACAAAGATTATTCCACAGAGCTTTTTGCTCTGCATCCAAAGAAACTCGATGTATACTTCTACGACATGATGATGGCAGGCTCACGTGCTTCTGAGGTAAAACCGGCCGTTTCCATCAAAAATGTCAAAGAGGTCCGCAAGACCAACGCCAAAAAAGGTATCTTTACCGTAAAGGCCGTAAGCGGAAAGACCACTTCGTATACGGAATACAAGGTTACCTTTGACAAGATGAAAAAGAGCACCACTTATTCAAAGACAGGAAAGACCTACAAAAAAGGCTCAAAGAAGATCTCCAAAAAGGTATTTGACAAATACGTAAAATCCTATAACAAAACAAAGAAGCTCGCATTCAGTAAGCCTGATGCTACCATGGAGCCTCTCGAGGAAAAACGTATGCTCTACCTTACAAACTCGATCTTTGTAAACTCTTCTACGGATACTCCTACCGTACTGGTTTACACTAAGGATGATAAAACCAATCCTTACGTGGCATTCACCGGAGGTGATTTCCCGAGAACACGTTATGTCTTCGGAAAAGATGAAGCAAAAGACTGGAATGATTTCCGTAAGGAAAATGCAAATCCGGTCAAGTTCGTGTATTATTTTGAAAGCATCATCAACAGTCCTTCCGACTATGAGATCACCTATACAAAGAACACCGAGCTTAAGCAAGGTCAGTATATCATCGACTTTGCCGATGGTGCAGATATGTACTACGAAGTGATCGTTGACGAGAGCGGTGCTGCTCCGCAGATCCTCACGGTAACCTGCATCAACTCTATGGGAGTTGCCGATGAGAGATATACATTTACTTATGACAACATAAACTACGATGGCCAGATCTATGAGCCGGGATCATTTGAAGAAGCTACTGCAGCAGACAGTTATGTAACTTCTACAGGCGCTACGGTTCGTACACTCACAGTTGACTGTGCAGGAACCACCAAGGAAGTTAAGACTGTAGGCAGTTACAGATTCCAGCCATGGACCAAAAACGGCGTATTTACCGTAGGCGGTAAAGATTACATGAAGCTCAATCTTGATACCGATGAGTGGTATGCCGCTGAGAAAATCCTTAATCCGGATTCAGGCGATGCAGGTGGCTATGGTGCTCCTACAGAGAAGATTACCTGGGCTGCCAAGTAATCCTATTATCAAAAAATGATATAAAAAAGTGCGGGATAAACTCTCGCACTTTTTTTTATTTATCATTCTTATCTTCCTTATCCGATTTATCCTTGAAAACAAACAGCTTGCTGAAAATGAAATTAAGCAGGATGACTAAAATCTGCGTGATAACCTTCCCGATGAAAAGAGCAACACTGTCTCCCGGGAAGAGGATAACTGTGAGCTGGACTCCACCGATTTCGATAATAAGTGTTGTCACCCTTCCTCCAACGAACTTGATAAACTCAATGCTTACCGCCTTCGCTCCTCTCACCTGTGAGCGGAACACATAGTGACGGTTCGTCACATACGCAAAGACCACACAGATGATGATCGATATCAGATTCCCTAAAAATGTACCTATGGCAAAGCCACCCCAATACCAGTTCTCCCATTTCAGTACATACCAGAACATCGCGCTGAGAGCCAGGTTTAACAGCGTCGTCAGCCCGCCGAAAAACAGATAGAGTAACCCTTCTCTATGTTTCTGATAAAAATCTTCAAATATCCGCAACCCCGGCAAGCTCATTAATTTATCAAAGATATCCTTCCTTTCATCACCCATAAATATAAACCTTTCTTCTTACACATTATTTCAAATTGGTTATCACAGCAGATTGCATAGGCAAATCCAACATGTATCGAGGGACCTCTCTGAAACGTCACTGCGCATCTGCGACACGCATCCCATGCTCCCTAAGCCATGTCATAACCTTCTCTGTCGATGTCCCATCCGTGACATCATGAAACCACCCCACAGCTTCCTTCACGGCTGCCATCGGCGCCCCTTCTGCAACCATGGTAATAAACCTCATCACCTCGTCAAACGAGTGAATATGATACCCTGCGAGCTCCTCCTCGAGATCATCAAAACAACACTCACAATCTCTGAAAAACGTATCCGCGTCTCGGAGAGTCAGTCCTATAGGCTTTTCGGTGAGCAGATAGTCAAAATACACTGATGAATAATCAGTTATCAACGCATCCGAGTTCGCTATCATCTCATACAGAGTTTCCTCACATCTTTCCAGAAACTCATCATCGGCGATACGAACATTGTCAAGCTCTATCTTTGAGATGAAATGCAAATCCTGCGCCGGATGCGGCCTGAAATAGATCTTGAGCCCGCACTCTTCCAACTTCTCATCGAGTCTTTTCAGATCATCGATACTCTCGACCTCCGGCATGCCAAAAGGCATCTTCGGCTGTTTCTTTTTGCGAAGCTGCTCCATCGCGAGCACTTCCCAACGCCCTTCATCTATCTCCTGCTGCCTTGTTTCCTTCTCCTCCTCGCGCTCCAACGCCTTGTTCCTGTGCTGCCTGTACGTGGGCATCCAGAGGACGAAACGCTCCCTCTCGGGCAGATGCCAGAAATATCCATGTTCCTTTCCGGGACTTCCATGCTTTTTCGGTTCATGAGCAAGGATATCATTTCTGGGATAACCTAACGGCAAAAGAACATCCTCCGGAATATGTGCCATGCCGGTATAAATATCCTTCCAATACGTACCGCATGTCAGATAACCGTCGCATTCACCGATTTCATCATAGTTCGTGTAATCAGGCAAAAGCTTTATAGGCATTCCGTGCCCGAGATGCAGCCTCACCTGTTTGCTCCTGAGCTTGTGAACGTAAGAATTAGAATCAATGATGTATTTACACCTTGCTGTCGCCAGGATTCTGGAAACGTCGGCAGCTATCCCTTTTTTCTTCTTGTAAACCACGTATACATTCGGCGGTAATTCATACACGCTTTCTTCATCATAAATATTCCAGTAAATCCTGTGAGACAAATGATAATCATTCTTTATCAACTCATTATAGATCATAAGCGTATTGCCCGAAAAATCAGGAAAGGATTCGAGCATAACATCCTCACGCATAGGGATCAGTCTAAGTAAAACTTTCGCGATACTTTTAATAACTCCCGATAGTAACCCCTTTTCATATTCGTTAAAAATAAACAGCCATGCGCAAACAACAAATATAACTGAATAAATGATGCCCTGGCATATAAACGAGATCCATCCGTTCCACTCGCTGAAGCTATCCCAGAACGGAAGCATATGCATTCCGAAACCGATGAGTCCAACCGGTACCAGCACTAAAAGGATCTTTGCGGCCTCCTTCCAATACCTCGGGATATCGAGTCCGATCTTCTTGTAATAAAACCAGTTCATTGTTAATATCTGGCCCAAACAGGTTCCGAAACCTGTAATACATGCGGCGCCGAACCCTCCGAACCACATAGCCATCGGGATACTCAGCCCCACGTTAAGAATAGCTATCCCCAGGTACATAACGGATCTGAACCTGTGCCTGTTGAGCGCCCTGATCACGGATATTCCTATATTCTGAGAAAGCGGTATGATCGCCGGGATGATAACAACCAGCGCAATATAATACGCCTCATTCATATCTTCACCGACCCACAGCCCGATAAACATCCTTCCCAGTATTATAAATCCGCTCATCAAAAAGCCCAAAAGTATGAACTGTATCCTTCCGATCCTTACGAAAATCTCGGATACTTTTTTCATATCCTTTTCTTTTGTTGTAAGCTCAGTAATATGCGGTAAAAATACGCCGCTGATAGATGTTGAGAACTGTTCAAAGTAAGAAGTAAACTGCACTCCTACCGAGTAAATTGTAACTATCGCAGAGTTCTTTACTATTCCCAAAATAAACTTATCAGTATCAGCATAAAGCCTGTCAATAAGTACATTTAGAAATATAAAAAATGAGAAGCCGAACACCTCTTTGACAACGTCTTTATCCCAGCTTTTTATATCGAATTTCGGTTTAAATCTGTACTGTACATATACACCCTGGATTATCTTCAGCGCCAATGATACAACCGTTGTTATTACAGCCAGTGCCACTGCTCCGTAACCCAAAAACAATGCGGCCGTCATACCGACATAAGTCAGTATATAAGAGACGATACTGACACCCTTTAATACTACAAAACCTTCATTTGCATTCAGTATCGCAGAGTACATCCCGAGTGGAAAAGAACCGACCAGATTTATGAGAAGTATCAAAAATATCATCTTTAACCGCATGGCTTCCCACTCGGTAAGACCTGAGGCGTTGCTGACAAATATATCCTCGATGAAAAATGAAAGTATGATACCTACTACCAATGCGATCAGCGCTATCGCGGCATAAAAAACTAGAAACATACCGTTTATACGGTTCTCACCCTTTTTATCACCTAGCGCTTTGTATCTGGAGATATAACGGACCATAGTATGCGTAAATCCCATATCAAATATAGTCAGAAATGATATCACACTCATGGCGATAGAGAATACACCATACTCTTCTTTTCCCAGGAATCCGAGTGCAAAGGGCGTGTAAAACAGACCGACGATAAACGTCAGTGCCAGATACACATATGATAATAATGCCCCTGCTTTTCTCTGATTCATTTGTTCTGTTCTGCCCTCTTCGCTCTGTATCTCTCAGTACCGTCAAGTATCTTTTTTCTGATACGAAGGTTCTCAGGAGTCACCTCCAAAAGCTCATCCGTATCTATATAATCAAGCGCCTGCTCAAGTGACAGTTCTCTCGGCGGAGTCAGTCGTAACGCCTCATCCGCTCCTGATGAACGGGTGTTGGTGAGGTTTTTCTTTTTGCAGACATTTACCTCGATATCGTCAAACTTGGCATGCTCTCCAACGACCATTCCGCCGTATACCTTTTCACCGGGTCCCACAAAAAGAGTTCCTCTCTCCTGCGCATTGAAAAGGCCATACGTGATCGTCTCTCCTGCCTCGAACGCGATGAGGGATCCTCTGCTCCTGTACGGGATATCACCCTTATAAGGACCATAACCGGCGAACTCCGTGTTCAGCACTCCCATGCCCTTTGTATCTGTCAAAAACTCACTTCTGTAACCGATAAGACCTCTCGACGGTATACTGAACTCAAGTCTTGTAGTTCCACCACCCAAAGGAGTCATGTTGGTCATCTCGCCTTTTCTGATTCCCAGCTTTTCTATAACAGCTCCCGTACAGTCATCAGGGACATCTATGGTCGCCTTTTCCATAGGCTCCAGCTTTTCACCGTTTTCTTCGCGATAGAGTACTTCGGGCTTGCTCACTGCAAACTCATAACCCTCTCGTCTCATGTTCTCGATAAGGACCGACAGATGCAACTCACCACGTCCTGATACCTTAAAACACTCGGTGGTCTCGGTATCCTCCACACGCAGTGATACGTCCGTATTTAACATCTTATAAAGTCTGTCACGAAGATGACGTGATGTCACATACTCTCCCTCGGTTCCTGCCAAAGGAGAATCATTCACGAGAAAGTTCATCGCGATCGTCGGCTCAGATATCTTCTGGAACGGTATGGCGACCGGATTCTCAGGTCCACACAGAGTATCACCGATATGGATATCCGAGATACCCGATATGGCCACAACCTCCCCGATAGAGGCCTCATTTACTTCAACTCTGTTTAACCCCTCAAATACATACAGCTTTGATATCTTCACGGATTCATTTTTATCAGGATCATGATGATTTACTATAACCGCTTCCTGTCCCACACGTATCGAACCATTGTCAACCTTTCCGATCCCGATTCGACCTATATACTCATTGTAATCTATGGTCGAGATCAGCACCTGGGTCTCCGCCTCCGGATCACCCTCGGGAGCAGGGATGTAATCAAGCACTGCATCAAAGAGCGGACGCATGTCTCCGCCACCTTTTTTAGCTGCATCCATATCAGCGTATGCACAACCCTCTTTCGCGGATGCGAAGATGAACGGACAGTCAAGCTGTGCCTCATCTGCTTCGAGATCTATAAAAAGCTCAAGCACTTCATCCACGACCTCCTCGGGTCTGGCCTCCTCACGATCGATCTTGTTTACGCATACCACAACCGGCAAAGACAGCTCGAGCGCCTTTTTCAAAACGAACTTTGTCTGAGGCATGGCTCCCTCAAAAGCATCCACTACAAGCACGACTCCGTTTACCATCTTTAGTACACGCTCAACCTCGCCACCGAAGTCGGCATGTCCCGGGGTATCTATGATATTTATCTTTACTCCCTCATAGTTGATCGCAGTATTTTTTGAAAGGATCGTGATACCACGCTCACGCTCGATATCATCCGAATCCATCACGCGCTCCGCGACTTCCTCATTCTCACGGAACACTCCGCTCTGTTTCAAAAGCTCATCAACCAGCGTCGTCTTTCCGTGATCGACGTGAGCTATGATCGCTATGTTTCTGATGTCTTCTCTTTTCTGTTTCATTTCTTTCCTTAACTCCGTTCTTTATTAATGTATTATGATTTTTTCTTACTCATCATCTCTATCAGCTCATGTACACCCCATGCCATAAGTACCGTGATCAACGCACAGCAAAGCGCATAGATCACGCCTCCGTCCTTCATGAAATCCACTTTCAGAAGAACTATCATGGGAATCCTCATAAGTATATATATCTCAAACAGGTGCACACCCAACCATTTGAATATCCTGTCCGGAAACGGAAGATATCTGGACGCACAGACTACAAATATACAAAAGAGTATACTCATGATCAAAAATACACTTGCATGAGTTCCGTAGGTCCTCAGAAGCACCACCGCCCCCGCAGATATCACCATACATATTATCTCTATAGCCCACGGTTTTATCCAACTTAATCTGTCTCTGTATAACGACACTATCACTCCGAAAAAATAAGCCGACATAGTGTTATAAAACAGCGGACTCGAGAACTCATGAAGGAACACATACAGCCCTGCTCCAAATACTGCAGTTGCCGCCAGAGATATATTTCTTATCCACACTTGACTCCCGGACTTTTTTTCTCCGAAGAAATACCCTGTTTCAAAGCCTGCCCATGTTACCAGGTACAGACATAATATAACAAAAATATACCAGTTACTATTTCCTATATTTTTCCACGCGACCAATGACCATAAAAAGTCGCTGAAACTGAACTCCAAACCTAATATCAGATCCAATACCGCATAGATCAAAACCATCGAAGCAAATCGTATCCACACTCTGAAAACCCGTTTCACCGGTATGGATCTCACATAGTCTTTCCCTTTCTTTTTTATCGACTCTGTTATACCGAATCCGGAATAGAACAAAAAAGGTACGACCATCAGCTGCGATATGGATCTCATCGTATACTCGAGCCACTCGGGAAGCGCCATATAGGCACGCAGATGACTGATAAAGACTATGGATATAAAAATACCGTTGACACATGTCGTATAGTCTTTTGACAGCGTATCTTTTTCAGCCATGTTTCATCACGATCTTTCTGTATAACGCTCGGCTGCGACAAAGCACCGTCGCGGCGATCTTTCTCTTTTTGCCGACATAAGGGTTTTTTCTTATCGCGCGTATATGATGCCTGATCCAGTCATACACCTTTTTCTCAACCTCATAGAACTCGTGTCCTTCAGGCAGCATCACCAACTTGTCATAGACTCGGAAATGAGCGACTATACGTCTGAACTCAACCTCATCGTCAAGTCCTTTTCCTTCGAGCATATGACTGATCCTTCCGTAGGATCTGATGACATCGAGATCCCTCATCGAAAAGCTCGATGTAGACAGACTACCCTCTCTGCGATTGTAGTGATAAAAATGTTCCATATCCATCACCACGCGATCCACATTTAAAAATGTACCGACTAACGCAAGAGCATCCTCAGCCACTGTCAGGTCCTCGGGAAACATGTCATTTTTCAGAAGTTCCCTTCTAAACATCTTGCAGACGGGACCTGCCATGGTGATATGATCTTTTAGGATTTCTGCTATGGCTCCTCTTCCGTCCGTCTCCAGATACACCGGAGTCTCCGGATAATTCCTGCTGTGTCCATCTGCATAATCATATATCATTCCGCAAAACACGACCTGCGCATCCGAGTCCGTGGCGGTCTTTACCATATGAGATATCATCTCGGGTTCTATGGTATCATCGCTGTCGACAAAAAGAACATAGTCTCCCTTTGCCATGGATATCCCGTAGTTTCTCGCACTCGATACTCCCCGGTTCTCTCTGTGGATCACGCGAACCCTGCCGTCCGTGGCATACTTATCGCAGATTCTGCCACCCTCATCCACTGATCCGTCATCTATCAGAAGGAGCTCCAGACGCTTATATGTCTGCGCGAGTATGCTCTCTATACATCCGGCGATATACGCTTCACTGTCATATACAGGAACGATCACCGATACCAGCTTTTCTTCCACTTCAACCTCCGATCGCTTCTTTCTTCATGCCGTATCCGGCCATGGTTCCGAAGCAGAACCAGAATACAACGTTTTCATATCTTAATCCATTAAAGATATTATCCATAAATACACAGAATGCAAGCATGCCCAGAACGCAGCAGAAACTCAACAGCATAAAGCCGGTCTCTGCACCGGATATATCCGGACTTTTTCTCTCCTTAAAGGCCATAAACCATCTCTTAAGTATACCGAGAAGGAAGATGAACATTACGATAACACCCAATACTCCTCCCTCGATCAAAACCATCAGATAGCTGTTGTGCGTCGTATACTGATGCTCGACCAGATAAGCCTGCGGATCCTTTGCCTCGGCATAATGAAGAACTCCCTTAGCAGAAAAGCCTACAACCGGCTCGTCTTTCCACAGCGTCAGGTACTCGCCCCAGATCTTGAACCTGCTGTTGGATATATCTTCGAAGTTGGCATCTTCACGGATGAACTCCTCCTCAGTCGCACGATCCGGCTCAACCCACATCCCCACAGTCTGTACACAGAAAAGGATCACAAAATATGCTGCTACCAGGATCGCGACCGCTGCGAGCTCGCAAAGAAGAGTCTTTCCTAGACTGAGCGGGTCATTTTTTGATAAACGCATCCGATAGAACACTGCGACCACGGATACGATGATAACCGCCACTATGGTGGAACGTGATCCGGACATTGTTATATAGATCACGTACAGTACCGTACTGGCAACATAGTAAATCTTTAATAAACGTGATGACAGCTTTCTATAGCTCCATATGATACCTATGATCAAAAGAAGAGCGATCATGGCTGCAGAGTTCGGATCCGAAAACATTCCGAACAGTCTTCCTTCCATTATACCCTGGCGTATGAAATGATGATTTGCACTAAAAACAAATGCTCCCTGATAATTGATCATATACATCCATATGGCAAGAATACATCCCAGATTCCAGATAAAAAGACTCCAGAATATAACTCTCTTCCACAGGTATTCACGTGATGAAGCGTCAAGACATTTGCCCAGCTGAAAACAGATAAATATAGCAAGTATTATTTTCGTTGACTCTATGATATTTTCAGAAAGTCCATACTCTCTCATCCATACTGCTGCGGCCAAAAGAATCACACCGAATAATGCGAGCATCAGGATGTCAAATGTCATGATATATTTGCGAGTTTTATATATAATCAACACGGCAACTAAAGCGCCACCCAGATACATGATCCTGTATAGGTCAAGTACTCCTGTTATCTTTCTTAAGTACTCAGATACCATATCCTCCGCGGTAAGTGTGAGGGCTACTCTGCTCCCCAACAGATAAAGCGTACTGTATATCAGGTAAGCAAGTACGATCTTTAACCATACCCTGTCGATGAGTTCTGCTATTTTTTTCATGATATCTTTCTCCTCTTCGGATAGTACTTTTTATAATATTTTTTATATCCGTTTTCTGCGTCTACATATATTCCTTCATGAGAAGGTACCTGCTTATCCTTTGGCGGGAGTTTCATATAATCACCGAAGGCCATCTTAAGATATTTGTCATAGCCCACCGGTACGGGAAGCTTTACTCCTTCAAAATCCTTGAGTACTGCTGAAGAAAAGATCTCCTTCGGATATTCATTGACCATATAGTTCCATCTTACACAGAGCTCGGTCACATATTTGCACTCTGATATCGGGTACTTACTCATCCTTCTCTCACAGCGCCTTGCAGATCTGTATCTGCGTTTCCAACCGGGTCTGACCGCAAGCATACACTTGCCGACAAACTCAAGGAATTTCCCCTTGCTTGTCGGCGGCTCCTGATTGATATATATCTGATATACTAATCCCCAAAACAGCTGCTTTTTTCTCTTGAACCACCCCGATGGACATCCATCCAAAGGCAGCACCTCAAGCCTTATCCCGTGTGCCACCTTAAGGTCCATCTGCCTCTCCTTTATGAAGGTAGTGTCTTCATCCGTGATGGCAACTATCTGTGATCTTTCAAAATGATTCTCATCGGCGCGACTGAGCCTGTATTTACTCTCGTCCATCTCCCTGTGCCACAGCATGCACATCCTCTCATAATCCTCACGCGGCATAAACACATCGATGTCGTCATCCCAGGGAATAAATCCTCCATGCCTTATGGCTCCTATACAGCCTCCTCCGCACAGATAAAAAAGAAGGTTATGCCTGTCGCAGAACTCCTTAAAAACAAGGGTTATTTCCAGGCATTTTTTCTGGAGTTTTTTTATTTCCGTCATACTGTCTTCCACTTTTTTACTTTCCAATCCTTACCTTTTTTCTTTGGTTCTTTGTTTCTGAGATAATACTTTCCTCTGTATTCCTTGTAGGACTTTTCCAAATCCAAAAATACACAGTCATGATGTGCCACTCTCTCCTCCTCAGGCGGGAGCACCGTGTAATCACCGAATGCCTGGACCAGATAATCCTCGGCACCTATCGGGATCGGCAGCATCCTGTCCTCAAACGGAACCTCGCGGTATGTATTAAACCAGATCTTGTCATACCAGTTTTTCATGTATCCGGGGCCCGAACACAGCTCGGTGATCCCGTCACATTTTCGGATCTTGTACTTGGTCATATGCTTTTCGGCTTTTCTCCAGATCCGATATCTGATCTTTTGTCCCCGAAAGATCCCAAGCAGGATCCTGCTCCCGAACTTCATCAGTCCGCCGTGCTTCTCGGGGATGGTACCCGCACGGAAAAGCGAGTATATATAAGCCCATATAACCTGATTGCGTCTCTGACCTTTATCATCCGGATATCCGTCAAGCGGCAATATATCTAACGATACACCGTGAACAATGTCTAAGTCATCCTGATACGGTTTTATGCATGTCGTCCTTTTGTCACGAAGTGTTGCAAAAAGGTTTCTGTCAGTATAGTTTTTGCCCGCATTTGAAAGCACATAGTTTTTGCCGGGCTTATACTCATTCCAGTGGCTCAAAAATCTCTCGTAATCGCGCCTCGGCATGAAGAAATCCAGATCGTCATCCCACGGGATAAACCCGCCCGTACGAAGCGCACCTATACATCCCCCGCCGCACAGATATGCGGTAAGCTCATATTCCTTACAAAAATCCCAAAACACGCTTGCCATCTCCAATGATATCCTCTTTATCCCGGCAAGCTCTTTGTCAGTATATATATGAGTGCTTTGCTCTTTTTTACTCATTTAACTTCCCTTTCACCTGGTCACAACAACCTCATCACTTGAATACCCACTCTCTCTGGATGACAAAGCTTATAACAAATAACATCGTATCGATGATCACTTTTCTGATAGTGGAATAAGGTATAAATAACAATGCATAATTAACAAGTAACGCCGATACCGTCAGCTGTATGATCGCGAGCAGATAGTATTTTACCGCGACCGAAGGCGACTTCGATGCATTTTTAAATACCAGCTTTTTATTCATCAAAAAGTTGTATATCGAGCTCACTGCTCTGGCCAAGACCGTACGCGTTATGATCAGGACACTCACTCCGAAAACGAGCGTCTCATCCTCTATAAACGGCCTCAGGATATATCCAAGCAGGAAATACATCAGAATATCTACCAAAAAACTCGAGAACGAGCTCAGCATAAACTTGATAAACACCTTGTATATCCTGATCGAATCTCTGAACGGGTTGAAATGCGAGCTCTCATTTTTTTGGATGTAGATAGTCTGTATCGGAAACTCTCTGACCGGGATATGGTAATCTCTCGCCTCGAGTAACATGTTCATCTCATACTCGTAGCGCTCGCCCTTGGTGCAGGCAAAATGCTCGCGTATCAGTCCGATGGGCATACCGCGAAGTCCGGTCTGTGTATCGCTTACCTTCAGTCCACAGAGTGCCTTTAAGATAAGCTTCGTGCATTTGTTTCCGAATCTGGATCTGAACGGGATCTGTTTATCATCAAAACTCCTGCACCCCAATATCAGTTCATCCGGATGCAGACACACCAGCCCGGCGCATTTGTCGATATCCTCCACAGTGTGCTGCCCGTCGCAGTCAGCAGTCACCGCTCCCGCGACCTCTGGGCACTCCTCGAGAAGATAGTTGAAAGCCGACTTTATCGCGATCCCCTTGCCGAAGTTTACGACATGGCGGATCACCTTGCAGCCGTACCTTTCCTTGCACGCTTTGAAGAAGGCGCGGTTTTTGATCGCGCTCCCGTCATCCACCAGGATTATCCTTTTAAACCCGCTGTCACTGAGGCTTCCGACGAGCTCGACCATACGATCATCAGGGTCAAGCGCGGAAATCACTATGGCAACATCTTCTTTGTAACCCATTTATTTCTTCCTTCCAAACGGAATAGAGATTATCCCTAAAAATGTGCCCGCACCGTAACACACATGCAGACAAAAAAATACAAACGGCAGAAGCACCGCGCAGGCCGGCGCCCTCTCGCCCGAATACTGCAATCTGAATACACCGTAAACAGACATCAATACAGCGACTGAAAAATACAAGCTTGCGATCAATCTGAAACACCACGGACTGCCGAAGATCATAAGTACTGTCGAGGCGACCACGGCAAGTAGAAATGCGAGTGGTACCAGATGGTATATTGATATGCACCCGGGCACGATCCCGAGTGTCCTTCCGACCCAGAATCCGTTTCCCGTCTTTTGTTTGATCATCCTTCCGAAAGACGGTCTCACATACTGTTCGGAGTAAATATGAGGTGATCTGTATATCTTATATCCGTTCTTTCTGATACGGTAGTGATACTCGTTATCCTCGGTCCTGCCGAGATCCTCTCTGAATCCTCCGACCTTTTCCAAAACCTCCCTGCGATAGCACGCATGGAAAAGACTCTTTACATATTTTCTGTCTTCGGGCTTTTCGGATGGTATGGCTGATCTGTTTTCTTTAGGATTATCCTCCGACGCACCGTTATCTACCCTTCTGGCAACAGAGACGCTCGAGCCGAACATCGACTCCTCAGCCATCCACAGCATCCTGCTAAAGCTGCCATCTGAATCACATATGGTCGGACGTGCTCCGCCGACCACATACTCCATACCGCCTGGCGTCTGCACATCATCTCCAAGCGCCGCCACACAGGACTCTACGAAATCCGCAGGTATCCTGGCATGCGCATCTACTCTTATGAGCGCCAGAGCCGGCTCCTCTTTTTCAGACAAAAACTCTGAGATAGCCACATTCCAACCGGCGCTCTGTCTCTTTTTCGGATTGTCACTTACCCACACCCGGCAGAATCCGGCTGTATGAGCCCTCTCCTCCGAGTCTGCACTCTCGTCTGATGAAAAAGATCCGCTAACTGAAGCGAAATCCTCCATCAGCTTTTTTGTCCCGTCATCTGAACCGCTGTCGACGAGCAGTACCTCTATCTTTTCATGCGGATAGGTCTGCTTTTTTACATCCTCCAAAAGAGCAGGCAGATATTTTTCTTCGTTATAGGCCACTATGGCCAACGCAACCTTCATTTATTCTCCTCAATCATCGAGCACATCCTGGACAGCGAACCTCGGACGTTTCTTCGTCTCCAGATACATCTTTCCGATGTACTCACCAACGATACCTATCGCCAGCAACTGCAGACCTCCGAGCGCCCATATGGACACCATGGTCGAGCTCCATCCCAGCACCGTCGCCCCCTGGAAATGACGGATGACCGACCATACCAGGATTATAAAACTTATGAAAAATATAACGACACCCACAGTCATGATCATACGGATCGGCTTTACGGAAAATGAAGTGATACCGTCAAGTGCGAATGAGAGCATTTTTCTGAGCGGGTATTTGCTCTCTCCTGCGAATCTCTCCTGTCTCTCGTAGAGCACCTGCCCCGACGGGAATCCGATCAAAGGCACCATTCCTCTGAGGAAAAGATTGACCTCTTTATAGTTCTCAAGCTCCTCCAAAACACGCCTGCTCATCAACCTGAAATCAGCGTGATTGAAGATGATATCCACGCCCATCTTCAGCATCAGCTTGTAAAAAAGCTCAGCCGTAAAACGCTTGAATCCGGTATCTTTTTTTCTGTCAGATCTGACACCGTATACTACATCGAGTCCGTCATGATACCTCTCGATCATCTGCTCTATAGCCTCGATATCATCCTGCAGATCGGCATCCATACTTATCGCTACATCCGCATGATCCTTTGCATACATAAGGCCGGCCAGAACCGCGTTCTGATGTCCCCTGTTTCTCGAAAGATTGATACCACTGACCAAAGGATTCTCAAGATAATACTTGGTAATAAGCTTCCATGTTCCATCCTTTGAACCGTCATTTACAAAAAGGATCCGGCTCCTCTCGTTGATCTTTTTCCTTGCGATCATATCTTCGAGTTTTTTTGATAGTCTTTTTACTGTCTCCGGCAGAACTGCCTCCTCGTTATAGCAAGGCACGACCATATAAAGCACATTGCCTCTGAACGTGGTTTCCTTCTTTTCGATCCTTGTTTCCATCTGCCATCTCCTCTTCAAAACATTTTTATATCTTTATCACTTATTCCACACCATAACGGTCTTTCCCGACTTACTCTGCAGATCCAGCTCAAAAGCCCGTTTCATATCATCCATGTTTCTGACATTTACAACATGTCCTACTATTCTGTGGAGTTCCGAAATCAGATCCGGATTCTCGTTGTATACCTCGAGAGTCTTTTTGAAATCTTCCACACCGCTTCTGCTGCTTCCGAAAAGACGCAATCCCTTTTCCAAAACCATACGTGTATTAATAGCGATCGGATTCTCACTGACTCCCATCAGCGAGATGGCACCCTCAGGTGCTATATGATCGATAATCTGATCGACCGCGGATCTCGCTCCTTCACTTCCGACGCACTCGAATGCCTGGTCAATAACGAGGTCATCAGGTATCTCCTCAGTAAGGTAAGTCTCATCGCAGAACGAGAAGTCAGCGAGTTTATTCTCACTCATTCCGAACACGATGAGCTCAGCCTCAGGATACATGTATCTGTACATAAGTGACGTAAGGAATCCCAGATTTCCATCACCCCAGATCCCTATGGTATCACGTCTGCCATTCGCAATCATGTCCATCCTTCTGATAGCATGAGTGCTCACGCTGACAAGCTCCGTGAACGCCGCCACTTCGGACTCGACACTGTCAGGCACCCGAAGGACTCTGTCCGGCCTGATATCAACCAGGTCCTGCATGAATCCGTCATACCCGCTGCTCCTGAACTTAGATGATCGGATATAATTCTCCGCAACAAACGGATCCTCCTCTACAGGAGTGTTTGGCACCATGACGACTCTTTCGCCGGGCTCAAACTGTCCGCTGCCGTCCCACACGATCTCACCGATACCTTCATGGATCAGCGCCATCGGAAGCTTTTTCCTCATCACAGCCGGCGGCCTCAACCCTTGATAATACCTCTGATCCGCGTGACATATCGACAGATGCGTCGGTCTGACAATCGTGATATCACTGTTCAATTCGATATCCGAAAATTCGACCTCAAATCTACCCGGAGCCACTAATCTATACACTACGTTTAACATACAACTACCCCTCCGCGCCGAGCGCTATGGTAGCTTTTCTTCCTCGCTCGCACATATAAAGTGCTCCTCGGAAGAAAACTACCGCCGCTCGTGCGCTGGTTTTCTGAAATCTGATTGTGTCAGCGCCGGCGGCGTGAGTTTTCTCACAGCGAGCCAGCGTAGCTGCTGAGTCGAACGAACTGTTCCAGTTCGTTTAGAAAAGCTCACATCAGCGTCCGGCGCGTCCTCACTCTATATTACCCTGAATTAGCGCCTCCGCAACTCTGAGGTCGTACGGATACGTGATCTTGATATTGTAGACCTCACCCTCAACGATATGCACGCGCTCACCCTTCATAACGAAGATCTTCGCCGCATCCGTCAGTATCGATTTCTCCTCATCCGTAAGCGACATATACAGCTCCTTCAGCTTCATCGCCTGAAAGGTCTGCGGTGTCTGACCCTGATACATCTTCTTTCTCTCAGGGATCTCCGATATCACATTGTTATCCTCACTGATGACGATCGTATCGGTAGCAGGCATCGCCGTGTCACATGCTCCGAACTCCTTCGCATATTTGATATTTTCATCTATTATCCTCTTTGTTACAAAAGGTCTCACGGAATCATGAGTCACTATTATGGTCTGCTCGTCGAGATTCCCTTCGGAATCGATAAACGCTATGGCGTTCATGATAGTCTCGTTTCTGGTATCTCCGCCCGATATCACGACTACTCTCTGACCATCGTCGCCGAGGTATTTTTTGACGAGATTTTTCGTGTGAGCTATCCACTCCTTCGGACACAGCACGATCACCTTTTCAAACTCACTCTCGATGTAAAACTTCTCGAGGGTATGGATAAGAATAGGCTTGTTGCCTACCTGCAGATACTGCTTCGGTTTGTCCTGGGTGCCCATGCGGCTTCCCATTCCTCCTGCAAGTACTACTCCGTAGATCTTTGCATCACTCATTTTGCATACTCCTTTTAAATCGATTTGGCATGATCTTCTTTTCAAACAGCTCTCCGCATACAAACCAGAACATAAATGCCGGGAACACCTCGAAAGGTAAAAACAGACATTCCGTCACCGTCGATGCGATAAATCCCACGCATACCGCCGGGATCAAAAATGCATAGCTGGCGTTTTTTCTCGATCTTTTCCGGTAAAACCGCAACGAGTAAAAGAAAACTATCACAGTCATGATCCCGTAAAAGATCATCCCGAAATACCCATAGGTATAACCGAACTGAAGCCAGTTGTTGTGCGCATGAGCGCGCGTAGAACCGTTGATCGTCAGTGCGACACTCTCATGTCCTTTGTAATTCAGCTGTTTGTAGTAACCTTTGTATATCTCTATACGTCCTGACGTCAGGGCGTTTAGTCCCTCAGTGTGTTCGAGCAGGTACCAAAACCTCTCCATCATGGTCTGCGGTACCAGAGGTTTCTCCGGCGCATCCGTAGTCTCGTCGTATCTCGAACCCGGCGCCGGCTCATAAACCTGAGGTTGATAAGCCGCAGGCTGATAAGTATCTCCCTTATCCGTGATCTCCGCTGCCGGCATATACCCCTCTATCAGAGACTCTGCGTTCAAGTCAGGCTCTGCGATGACCGTCTCGCCGAGATCGCCGATCTTGCTTCCGTCATACAGATACAGGCTCTCGCCTTCAAAGATTATGGGATGCCCGACTATCCACGGCAGATATGTCACTGCCGCTCTCGACACCGGATAAACAAGTGCCGAAAAGATGAGCACCATCAGTATATTTTTTAAAAATGATCTCCACCTGTGAGTGCGGATACCATTGTGGATCCTGAACACTATCCACATCACCACCAGCAGTACGACGGTGACGAGCGACGTCCTCCCCTGTGTCAGTGCCAGGTAGAAAAATGTCAGGCCCAGGCCTATATATGTCGGTATCGCCTTGTACCAGTATCTGCCTGTCGCCACCTCCCAGTCGAGGTCCGAAAGATACACAGCTGCGATTACCACCAGGTAAAGTCCGAAGGTGTTCGGGTTTGTAAATATCCCCGCATATCTGCCGCCCTCATATATGGGCCTGAACAGAAAACACACCACGGTCATCAGAACGAAGATGTATCTGATCGCCTTTTTCGCGCTCTCCCACAACAGGTCTCGCCGTGAGTGGTTCTGCCATACGAAAAATACACCGGTAAACACCAAAGCCAGCACTACGCCGAGTCCGGTGACTTTTTTCGGAACCAATACATCCGATACCGTAAACGCTATGCACATCCCAAACCAGACGATCCTTATGGATCTGTGCCAGTTAACGAGCTTTAACGTTTTATCAAGTGACAATATCGCTATCGCGATCATAAGCATGATACCGAGTGCCGTGTTGTAAAAATAGCTCTCTCTTCTGAGCACATATCTGACTATGCAAAACAGTACCAGATCCACCATGAAGCAGGCTGTGATGAGACGATAGCGCCACTTGTCAGGAATCCTCGATACAAACGGAATCCATGGTGAAAGAAGGCTTATATAAAGCTTTTGCAAAGCATTTGTAAACATAATCTCTCCCGGATCACTTATCCTTCATTGTCCTTTAATGCATCCGTAAGGACGTCAAGAATATATGCCACATCATCATTCGAAAGCAGGGTATGAAGCGGCAAGGTTATCTCGTTTTCGTAGTACTGATAAGCTCTGGGACAGTCTTCGATCCTGTAGCCCATATTTTTGTACGCGGTGAGCATCGGAAGCGGCTTGTAATGGACATTCGCCGGGACTCCCTTCTCCGCCATCAGCCTGATGAGTCTGCACCTGTCCTCGTGAGTATAACCTCCCACTCGCATCAGATACAGATGTCCGCTCGATGTCGAAGTCTCGGTATAGTGAGCAAGAGAGGTGATATTTACACCGGTGAGCCTGCTTATCCTGTTGATCCCTTCGTCATACAGATTAACTATCTCTCTTCTTCTCTTCAGAAGCCCCGGGTATCTCCTCAGCTGTGCGATACCGATCGCTGCCTGGATATCCGTCATGTTGCATTTGTACCCCGGGAAGATGATATCATACTCCCACGAACCGATCTCTGTTTTTTCGAGCGCATCCTTCGACTGGCCATGCAATGACAGAAGCATGTACTCGTGATAGATGTCCTCATTATCGATCCCTTCGATCTTTCTCCAAGTGACTGCACCGCCCTCACCGGTAGTGAGGTTTTTTACGGCGTGGAACGAAAAAGTCGTAAAGTCGGCCTTCTGCCCGCTCATCTTTCCGTTTTTCGATGCGCCGAGTCCGTGCGCCGAATCCGCCACGATCACGGCCCTTCCCATCGCTTTCTGATAGCGGTTGTCGGATGGAGAAAAATCTCCTGCATGAGCTTTGGCGATCTCTGCCAACCTGTCATAATCACACATTACACCCGCGATATCAACGGGCGCAATAGCCTTTGTCTTCTCCGAAAAAGCCCTGTCGATCTCATCATAATCAGGCTCATACGGGCTGTGTCCTATATATCTTTTTTCCTCATAAACCTTGTCGCCCAGGATATCTACCATCACCGGCTTTGCTCCCACATGGCATATCGCACTTGATGTGGCAGTATAGGTATAGGCTGTCGTGATAACCTCATCACCCTCACCTATCCCCAGCAATCTGTAGGTCATCTCCATCGCGGCCGTAGCTGAATTAAAGCAGACGAACAAGTCCGTACCACAGAAATCCGCCAGCATGTTTTCGAGCTCTTTTGTCTTGGGTCCTGTAGTGATCCATCCAGATAAAAGCGCCTTTTTTACCTCCTCTACCTCCTCATCGGTCATGTCGGGAGGAGAGAAAACTATTTCGCGTCTGTTATCCACTAACCTTCTCCTTAAAAACAGCAACAACCGGGTTCAAGTCATACTGACCCACCCGGTTTTGCACCATATTACGTAGTTTTACTGATTTGTTCCCTGATCATTCAGAGGAGCTGTTCCGACGTTATCGGTCCCCTTCGTACCATCGCCCGGACGCTCATTCATAAACTTATCAATCTTTGCTTTGATCTTTGCCACCGAGTTCATATCCGGAGAGCATACATAGAGCCTTGTTGAAGGCATCGAATACGTATAAGCTGTTGTTCCGTTTCCGGCAGCATTTGCATAACTGATCTTCCATTTTGCCATATCGTCAAGCTGCATCTTGCAGAGCGATACGATCTTCTTTGTAGACATGTTTGTCTGGAAGTTCTTCTTTCCTTCCTTTAGGAGTGCCGGATAATCTCCGAGCACTGAAGGGCTCATCACCTTGTTCAGGATGGCCTCGATCATATGCTGATGATCTCGTCCACGCTGGTAGTCACCGTTTGCGAAATGCTTACGCTCTCTACAGAACGCCAGTGCTTTCTTTCCGTCTACCTTGTTGTAGCCCTTCTTGAACTGATAATGTCCGCCCTTATAAGGTCCTACCGTAGACAGGAAATCAAAATCCGAATAAACCTTAACTCCACCCAACAGGTCTACTATGTTCTTTACTGATGAGAAGTTCACCCTGACGAAATAGTCTATATCGACACCGTACAGGTGCTCGAGCGTTCCCATCGATACCTCAACTCCGTAGATACCGGCATGCGTCAGTTTGTCTCCCGCTCCGCCTGATTTCGAATTGCCTTTGCTGTCATATAGCGGAACAAAGTAATCACGGGGTGTCGATACCAACAGTAGCTTCTTTGTAAGAGGATTGACCACGACCAAAACGTTTACATCACTTCTCGATGTCGTGGAAAGCTTTCCGTAAACATCGATACCGCTTAAGTACGCTATGAACGGCTTCGTCGTCACGCTGGTAGCGTAATCATCTTCCTCTTCTTCCTCTTCCTCTTCGATCTTGGTCTCGATCTCGTGTTGGACGAGCTCTCTCGTGTCTTTTTTAAACGTTTTGAACTTATCCGTTATCGAATTAACGAATCCCTGGTTGAACACCGCCACCTGGATCTCTTTTGCATAAAGCGCATCCACAAGTGTTGACGAATCCTGGAACTCGACGATCTGCAGATCCTGTCCTACCTCAGTCTTTGCTTCGGCAAGAGCCTTGTCGGTATTCTCACGATCGATGACCGACAGTATTCCGTACTTGTAATCCTTTGCGTCCTTCAAACTCTGCGCGGGATCGTCCTTCAGCACGTAGTACGATATGACGTCTATCTTGACATCCGCTCCGGATATCTGAGCCATCGCGTGGTAGGTATCATACAGATAGTAGCCTCCCACCAGGAATATCAGGCAAAAAGCCACACTCAAAACTCTTCCTATGATGAAGCTCGAGTCCGCTATCTGCGCACATATCTGATATACCATCAGCACCACACAGAGTATTATCGCAGCGATCACGTATTTATCGGGGATAAACCCAACATAAAACAGTATCGCGCACAGCGCTATCGAAAACAGCAGCTGTAAAAATATAAAAACGAAGCTCAGCTTCCTATCCATCAGCTTTCCCATGTTTACGTCTCCTTGTTGTCTCCTTCATATTAAAACAAACTCAACTAAGACATTATACATCATCTTTTCAGCTTTGTCGAGAGAATTTTTCTCTAAGTGCCAGAGCAGCCACGCGCTCCGCTGCTTTTCGGTCCATCCGTCGGTAGTTATCCCGTAAAAATGCCTCGATTCGCGCTTCGCTCTCTCTATCTGTCTCCGATCTTTTCAACACGTCGGAAACAGCCTTACACAGCTCTTTTTCATCTCTTACCACGGGGCCCGGGACATTTTTCTCATAATCCTCATAAAACCCTCTGCCACATCTCTTGAACTCATCAAGATCATATGCATAAAAGATCATCGGCTTTTTTAAAAGGGCATATTCAAAAATGATCGAAGAATAATCCGTGATCAGAACATCCGCTACCGATAATAGTGTCGTGACTCCCGGATAGCCTGAAACGTCTATCACCCTGTCGCGTACACCCGGGCTTACCGAAGTCTTTACCCATTCCTTCGAAAAGCTCTCACTCACAGCCGGATGAGTCCTGAGAAGGAGCACCACGTCGTCATCGAGCACGCCCAACAACCTGTTTATATCGAGCCTGATCCCGTGGTCCTCTCTAATGCCGTCCCTGAATGTCGGTGCGTACAAAACAAATCTTTTGTCGGAAAGGTCGTGCTGATCATCTAACCGCCTTAAAAACCGACGTTTTCTACTCTCCATGAAGGTCTGATTGAGCAAAAGGTCCGTCCTCGGAAGCCCCAGCGTCCTTATCCTCGATTCATCAACTCCAAATGCCGAGGCGTACTGTCTTTTTGATCTCTCGCCGTTTACTATGAGCCAGGTTATCCTTTTATTGCCTTTTTTTGCGATACGGGCGATATGTTTGTTTTCGACGTCAAGCCCGAACCTTTTGATGGTTCCCGTCCCATGCCACAGCTGGATCACGACTGTGCTTTTCGAGATGGGGGTATAAGCCATCGGCATGAATACGTTATCAAGGAGTATAATTTTTGACGTAGCCATGTGATAGGCTTTTTTTACAAAATATGAAAAGAACTTCCATGGCTTGTCCTTTTTGGTAAGACTGATAAACCTCATGGAAGGTCTTGCTTTTTTTATGGCGCTCGCCGCCACCATTATATTCCCCTCCGGGCTGTCATCATGAGTAGCGATGAGAAATACTTTGTTTCTGTTTACAGGGAACAGACGAAACATCGTAAACATGAATCCAAACAGTCTGTATCCCGCAACTTTCTTATCCACGCTTCAAATCATCCTTTATCCTGGTAGTGGATATGATCTCCGTGCGCGGAAGATAGACCACTTCACAGTACTGCTTGAGAAAATCGAACTTTCCTTCCCAGTCATCTCCCATCACGAATATATCAATATCGTTGTTTACAACATCGTCAACTTTCTGCTCCCAGGTCTTTTCGGGTATGACCTCATCCACATATCTGCACACCTCGAGTATCCTTTTTCTCTCCTCATAGCTGTGGTAGGCGTTTTTCCCTTTACCTGCGTTGAACTCATCCGTCGAAACGGCAACTATAAGATAGTCTCCCATTTCCTTTGCTCTCTTTAGGAGATTGATATGGCCTATATGAAACAGATCAAACGTTCCGTAAGTAATGACTTTTTTCACGTCAACCTCCATCTGAGTGTGCAAACACAGTATTTGCAACCGATATTATACCATTATTCCGGGATACAAGTCAACAAAAACCATCTTATGTTCACGCCATAATCTCCCATCATCTGTTGACTTTCGGCTGATTTCTTGATATACTCGGACTATATCAGTCAATGGAGGATTACCATGGAATACAATATGGAAAAACAACATAAGCTTGGCAAGCTTCACGCTCTCGAAAGGATCTGTCACCTTCTCGATCAGGACAGTTTCCGCGAGATCGGTTCGGGCATAACCAACTTAGAAGATGCTTTCAATATCAAAAAAGGACAGTTCCCGTATGATGGCGTTATCACGGGCTACGGAACCATAGACGGACAGCCTGTGGTCGTTTACGCTGAGGACTTCACCGTCATAGGTGGTACTCTCGGAAAAATGCACGGATTCAAGATAGCAAATGCGATAAAGCTTGCTATCGAAAACCGTTGTCCCATCATAGGGATAAACGACTCCGGTGGCGCAAGGATCCAGGAAGGTATCAACGCCCTTGCAGGCTACGGTGAGATCTTCTATTACAATACCATGGCTTCCGGATATATACCTCAGATCTCGATCATAGCCGGCAACTGCGCAGGTGGAGCGGTCTACTCTCCGGGCATCACCGATTTCATTTTTGTTATCGATGATATATCCCAGATGTTCGTGACCGGACCCAAGGTTATAAAGAGCGTAACAAACGAAGATATCACAGCCGAGGATCTCGGAGGTTCGAGAGTGCATGCCCAGACCAGCGGTGTCGCACATTTCCGTATGCCTGATGAAGCCTCCTGTTTCAAGAAGGTCAGACAGCTCATAGGCATACTTCCTCCCTGCTATCAAAACAAGGCTGAACAAAACCCGTTAAATCAGGGAATAAACTACTCAGATGACGTCACCTTTAATGAGGATTTAGCACATATACTTCCCGAGCACAGCAATCAGAGCTACGATATGCACGACGTGATAAACGGGATAGTGGATCCTGATTCCTTCATAGAGATTCAGGAAGAGTTTGCAAAGAACGTCGTCGTAGGATTCGGAAAGATAAAAGGCATCACGATCGGTCTCATATGTGACCAGCCGAACTATCTTGCAGGAGTGCTCGATTGCGACTCCTCAGACAAGGTTGCCAGACTTATCCGCTTCTGCGACGCTTATGATATTCCGATCATAACGCTCACTGACGTACCGGGCTTCATGCCGGGCAAGGATCAGGAGTACAAAGGTATCATAAGACACGGAGCCAAGGTCCTGTACGCTTATTCCGAGGCAACTACGACCAAGATAAACATCATCCTCAGAAAAGCATACGGCGGAGCGTATATCGCCATGAGTTCAAAGCATCTGCGTGCTGATTTCGTCTATGCTTGGCCTACGGCCGAGATCGCCGTTATGGGCGCCGAGGGTGCAGCCGATATCCTTTACGGGAAACAGATGAAAGACATGACGCCTGAAGAAAAGCAGGCCTTCCGTCAGGAAAAGATAGATGAATACAATGAGAAATTCATGAATCCGCAGGTCGCCGTTATGAACGGCTACGTGGACGAGGTCATCAGACCCGAGGCCACCAGAGAGCGCATCTACGCCGATCTGCTCATATGCAGGAATAAACAGTCGATCGACAGGATAGAGAAAAAACACGGAAACATACCGCTGTAGCAACGAGCCACGCAAAGAAATAGGGGATGTGCCCGTATCTGAATGCTTGTATTCAGATACAGGCACACCCCTATTTTTATACGCGGCGACTGCCGCGTAACGAGGAATGCGCAGCATTCCGAGTCTACCGCGTGGCTCGCTCCATTCCCGCGCGGCTTATTCCTCCTCTTCCGGAGCCTCGGTCTCCTCGGGAGTTTCCGTCGCCTCGCTCTCTATCTTCGCGATAGTGACCTCCACCACGACCGGCGTCATTATCCTGACTCCTTCAGGCATCGAAAAGCTCACGGCTACACTGTGTACACCCTCGACCAACTGGCCTATATCGATGTACGCACCCAGATCCTTGAGCTGAACATTTTTCAGCTTTTCATCGGAGCCCGACAGCTTCACCTCGTATCTCTTGTCAGGATCCGAGAATGCGACCGAATAATTTTCCGGTGTATTTCTGACCTCTATATCGCTACCGTTAAGATAAAAGCTTCTGCTTCCGCTCTTTCCGATCTCACATCTTACCGATACCTTTGTTATACCGTCCTCTATTGTAAAGCCCTTTCCAAGGTAATTGGATATGTCTATCTCTTTCTCCACATCGGCAGTGGCTCCCTCTATATCCACCTCAAGCCTGATGACCATATCATCGGAGAACTTCGACGGATCCGATGCGGATACTCTGACGCTCTCAGGTTGTCTGTCAGTCTGTATCAGATGATAACCTTCGGCAGGCATTCCGACGGTAGTTACCTCGATCGGAACATCCATGGTCGTCCTTACTCCGACACTGACCGTGACCTCTGTCTCACTGAAGGTCAGATTGCCCGCGTCTATCATATCTCCGGAGCTGTCATATGCCACAGGCTTCGCCTTGGTGGTAAACTCCTCCGTCTCACCGTTTAACGGGATAACCACTCCGACATGATCGATCTTTCTCATCTTCGACTCGCCGCCGGCTACCTCGATGATATTCGGTTTAACCTTCACATCACCAAGCACGTATCCTTCTCCGAGATCACCTTCCTGCTCTACCTGAACCTTGAACTTCTCTGTCACGCGGTTTTCAAGCTTGACCTTAAGAACGGCATTGTTATAACTAAGCTCATAAGGAAGATTATTCGGATTCTTGTTAAGCTTCACCTGGATGTTTACGGCATTCACGCTCGAAAGCTCCGCGAGGTCCGCAGTCGCCGTAAAGTCCTTCTCCCTGAGTCTCTCCACGAGACTCCTCTTGGAAGTGATCGTAACATCAACACGGTCTCCGCTCACGATCTCATAGACCTGGTTCGCGGAGGTTATCGCAGTCTCATTAAGGATCTTTACGGGGATGTTCTCAAATGTCCTTTTAACCGTAGGATCAACGATATTAACGACGATGAGCCAGAATACGCCCGCTGCGATGATGGACAGTATTTTCCATCCTATATTCTTTGTGAATAATCTCTTGAAAAATCTTTTCATGAACGGCTCACCTCCTCTTCCTTGGAAGACTCGGCTTCAACTGCGCGTTTTGCAGCTATCCGTTTCTTTTTGCGGAACTGCCACCAGCGAACCTTTCTCTCTCTTCCTCGTTTTGCTGCCTCCTTGAGGCGGAGGGTAAGCGTATCAGCATCTATCTTGTGATAGAGCTTTCCGTCCATAGCCAATGATACCGCTCCCGTCTCCTCGGAAACGATGATCGTCAGCGAATCGGAAACCTCGCTGATACCCAGACCTGCACGATGTCTCGTACCGAGCTCCTTGCTGACACTCAGATTGTTTGACAACGGCAGATAGCAGGTCGCTGCCACGATCTGATCATCACGGAGCAATACGGCACCATCATGAAGAGGTGTATTGTGCTCAAATATGTTTATCAAAAGCTGAGAGCTGATATCCGCGTTGATCGGTATACCCGTTCTCTCATATTCGCGGCACTGGATATTTTTCTCTACAACGATAAGCGCTCCGGTCTTTACCTTAGCCATATCATAGCTTGCCTTTACGATGGCCTGAACACTCTTTGTTGAGAACCTTTTACTCTTTTCATCCGAACTGTCCAAGGAGAGATTCCTAAGGATATTTCGACGCCCCAGATGCTCGAGCGCACCTCTGAGCTCAGGCTGAAAGATAACAACCAGAGCTACCGCCGCGATCACCATCACGTTATTGAATATCCATATGATAACATTCATCTCAAGTATCATTGCGACCAGATAAAACAGCGCAAGAAACACCATTCCCTTGAGCAGAGTCCACGCACGCGTGTCCTTGACCCAGACAATGATGTGATAAAATACGTATGCAATGATCAGGATCTCCAGTATGTCGATGACACTTACCTTGGGGATCGTGAGCCTTGCTACGTAATTTTTAAAAAATGAGATGATTGTGTCCATAAGCTACGTCCTTTTATCTTTTTCTGCCTCTGTTCTTTTTCTTGCTCTTATTCCTGGGCACCTGAGGTTTGACTGTGTCTTTGGTATCGGGCACGGACTCGGATGGCTCGTTCTTCTCCTCGTCCTTAACTTCCTCTGTCTTCTCTTCCTCGACCTTCTTCTCTTCTTCAGCCTTCTTTTCTTCCTCGGCTTTTTTCTGTTCCTCGGCTTTTTTCTGTTCCTCGGCTTTCTTCTGTTCCTCGGCTTTCTTCTCTTCGGCCTTTTTCTCCTCGATCTTTTTATCTTCCTTCTTGATGCCTCTCTCCTCTGCGAGTGCTTTTTCTACTTCTTCACGTAACTCTGCCGTAACCTCGGCCACATCCTCCGGAAGGATCTTTGTTACGATCTTGTCACCCACCGCAACATTATACTTCGGGACGGCCGAAACGTAGTAATAATACTCATCATCCTCGAACTGCAGTTTTCTGATTCCGTGATAATCCAGAGAGATATGCATAAACTGGAACAGATATGCGATTCCCATCGTGACCAGCACCAGCACCGATGTGAGGATAAGATTCAGCTCGAGCTCCCAGATGATATTGCTCACCATCTCGAGTGTATACAGAACCACGGTTCCCACCAGTATGGCGATCTGCGGTGAGTATTTGAAGTTGGCCCTTCTCAAAAGATATACAACCGTAAATGTCAGTATATATACGATGAGCGCAACCCACAAAAGTCTGTTCGATATGATGTAGTTTATCAGATACTGAAGCGGCGCAAACATATTCGAATCACCGGCGATCCTCTGTGCGGTCGCCGTATACTCAGACACAGCATCCAGACTGAATCTGACTATCAGACCCATGACAAGAGCAGGGATCAAAGACGGGCCCGCAAACAGAGCCGATACCACCGGAACAGAGAATCCCATCTGCAGCGCTGACAAAGTAGGCACGGATATCAGCATATACCACTGATCCTTTGCCTTTCGTCCGAACAGCAGGAAAAATATCGCGATCATCATCAACAGCGTCACTGCCTGAACTGCTGATATCTGCCAAACCTCTATCCCGACTATCGCTACGATACTCAGAATCCCGATAGCATCCGGCAGGAATCCGCAGGCTACCGCGACTACCGGAAATACCCATCTGTAATCAGAGAAGAACCCATCTGGGAACTTGCCTGTGAGCAGCATCAGCACCACAAGCACTACCAGACCTTTCAGAATACCCCTGATGATAGTATAGTGTCTCTCAAAATAATGCCTGATCCGCCCTCTGAGGATCAGAAGTGTCGCCATCATGTATTCTCCTCCTTCTTCTCATCCTCGTAAAGCCTTAAAAGTTCATCTAATGTCGCATCATATTCATAAACGCGGGCAGTTGCCTCATCATACTCGCGTTTGCTTCTTCTCTTGGTAAATGAACACAGTATCCCAAGGAGAATAAACCATACCACAACTCCACCTGCGATCCAAAGTACACGATCCAGGGTGAAGAAACCTTCTGATACGTAAACTTTCCACGGAATGCTGTCGATGAAGTAGAGCAGGACCATCCCAATGATAAGAATGCTCGCCGCAACCATACCGGCCACAGCACGCAAAACCTGAAGGCGCACATAATCACGCCTGCGATAGCGAGTACGTCTCAGATCGAGTTCACCCATACCCGCTTCATAGTCCGATAGACGAATCATTTTTTTGATTCTTTCTTCGCTTAGCACGACTCTCCTCCATTGATAATCTCGCTATTTCTAGTATAGCAAAAACAAGCCCTTCAAACAAGAGGAAATTGATATTTTACGGGATTTTTTTTATGCTTTTTACGATCGGTACACATATGAGTCCCAAAAGCGTTCCGGCGACAGCTCCTGCGATCCACAAAACCACGAGATAATAGAATAAAGACGATGTGTCTAAAACGATCATAGCAACGATGAGCTGACCGAGATTGTGTAACAAGGCACCCGTTATGCTGACGCTTACCAGTCGGGCATGCACAACCTCCTTCAGGACTATCATTCCGATCCCCGAAATGAGGCCTCCCGAAATAGAATACATGAGAGAAAAAATATTCCCAAAGGTGAATCCAACCAGTACTATACGGATCAGATTGATAACAAGTGCGTCTTTCCATGAGAGTTTGTACAGCGCGATAAGAACGACCAGATTTGTAAGGCCCAGCTTCACTCCGGGCACGGCGATCAAAGCAGGCACCTGGGCCTCCAGCCAGGCCAGGACGAAAGCTACGGCGACAAGCATCGCACGTAATGCTATTTTTCCGGTAGTACTGTTCATGGGTGTTCTTACCTCTCTGTCGGATTTACATGGACCATACAGTGCTTCGTATCGGGAAAGACCTCCTCGATCCTCAGGTGTACGGCCTCTGCGATATCATGAGACGATTCCAGAGTGAGAGTTCCGTTTACCGCTATCTCGACATCCACGAACATCCTGTTTCCAAAAAGTCTTGTCTTCAAATCATCTACGCCTTCCACACCCTCTACCGACAGTATCTCAGTGCGGATACTGTCCATAAGCTCAGGATCGGCACTCTTGTCGACAAGTCGATTCAAAGACTCTTTGTAGATATCCACTGCGGCTTTTAAGATAAACAGACAGATCACGATACTTGCCACAGAGTCCATAACAGGCCATCCGCACATCGCAAACGCGATACCTATGAGAGCACCGACAGATGAGAGCGCATCCGAGCGGTGATGCCAGGCGTCAGCCATAAGAGCGGTTGAGCGTATTTTTTTTGCATTCGCCCTGGTATACCAAAACATCGCTTCCTTTCCGATGATGGATACGATGGCTGCGACGAGAGCGAGGACTCCCGGCACGGACAGAGACTCATACTCTCCGGATACCAGCGTCACCACGCCCTTCCTTCCTATCTCGAATCCGATGACTGCCAGAACCATCGAAAGAAGGCCCGACGCTATCGCCTCGAACCTCTCATGTCCATAGGGATGATCATCATCCGCCTCCTTGGAGGAAACCTTCACCCCTATCATGACTATCACCGTCGAGAAAACATCTGAGGCCGAGTGCACCGCATCGGAAACCATCGCCGATGACGATGCGACGAGGCCGGCGATCAGCTTGAATACCGACAGCAAAAGATTGCCGATTATGCTAATCACCGATGTTTTCATCGCTATACGCTGTGTCTGTTTAACTTCCAACTTAAGGCCTCTTTTCGCACGGCTCTATACTCTCATGCCTTCACTCTCTGATAGTTTGCCTCTACGAGCTTCCAGTCGATGATCTCAAAGAGCTTTGCCACATAGTCCGCTCTCAAATTCTTGTAATTCAGATAATACGCGTGCTCCCATACGTCTATCGCAAGGATGGGGATAAACCCGGTACCTTCACTGATAGGATTATCCTGATTCGGACTTGCCGAAACCATGAGGTCACCTGCTTTGTTCGCTGACAGCCATGCCCATCCGGATCCGAACTGTCCAAGCGCAAGTTTGGTTAATTCTTCCTTTAAGGTGGCGTAATTCCCGAACTTTTCATCTATTTTAACTTTTAGATCACCAACCGGCTCCGTGTTTCCCTCTGCGGACAGAGTTGAAAAATAGAGGTTGTGATTGTAGAATCCACCACCGTTATTTCTGAGTGCTTTTCTGAGTGCCTCATCAGAGACACTGTCAAGAGACGCCAAAAGCTCCTCTATATCTTTATCCATAACGCCTGCTTTCTCAGCAGCATCGTTGAGATTTTTGGTATACAGAGCGTGATGCTTTCCGTAGTGTGTCTCGATGGTCGTCGCGTCGATCTGCGGCTCCAGGCCGTTTGATGCATAACCAAGTTTTACCTGTTCGAACATAGTTACCTCCATTCCGGAGCATAGCATTCGCAGTGCTATATATGGCTCCCTGTTTGTATTTTATCTTGCTACGGCATCGAATGTCTCCGTGGCACTCTCACTCTCCCCCGCTACTCGCACGGTTATCCTGTGCGGGAGACATACGATGCTTTCATTTACATTTGAAATACTGCCCTGCTTTACACATAGTAAGTCCGGGCAGTCCGCTTCCTCTATCCTCGCGGCTCCGTCCTTGATGACAAGTCTGTTTTTACCTTCTCTGCCTGTGATCCATTCGTCCCTGTCCTCATCGAGCGGATATGTTGCAACTGTTTTACCTTCCACGGAGACTATCACTGTCTTTCCGGGTGATCTCGTCATAAAAAATACCGCGACAAGTATCGCTCCGATGATCACTACTGACATTATCACTGCTATGTCAACCTTAAATGACCTTTTTTCCATATCAGCCTTTCACGCCTACCCGCGCATCCGGTAATCAGTCAAAAAACAGTATATCACCTGTAGATAATGCTCTATGGTGATAACATTGACGTATTTGAGTACGTTTAACAGATTCGGTGTCTGACCTTTGTATTCGAGATTTTTAAGTACATCTCCCAGCGCCAACGCCGCATCTCCGCCGTTTACTATGGTCTCTATCGCCGTTTTCTGCAATCCGTCCACGAAACTCTGTCTGTCTGGAGCAGTCTTTTTCAGTGCCGCCTCGAACGCATCGATGATCCCGTCCGCATCATTTTTCTCAGGATCATTATCTACATAGGAACCGTAAACGGAACTGTCTATCGACTTGAGAAGAACATTAACAGCCTCATTTCTCTCATCCTCGGTCACATCGATCCTGTGGCTGACTCCATATCTCGTAAATCCGTACGACTCCGGGATCAAACGTGCTATCGCATCGTGTGGCATCTCTATGTTGTGTATGAACGGATACTCCGTTTCTTTTCTTGTCTTCTCCTGCTCTGAGTTAAACGTAGTCGCATGTATGCAGCTCAGATTGTAGCCGTATATGTCATCCTTTGTAATGGTTATAGCATCCGACAGTTCGCCCGGATGATCTGCGATATATGCTTCGGAAAGGTTTGATGCCGTAGCCCCTCTACTGTGACCGGCAAACCAAAGCTTTACATCTCCCGTTATTTTTTCATCCGAGATATACTGCTTCAGATCCGCCATGAGCTTTTCACTTGATCTTTTGAAGCCTTCATGGTCACCCGTACCACTGCCCAAAAGCAGATTTGATGCCCACTCTTTCTCATAGCCTGAACTACGTGGGACGATAAGTACAAGCGTATAAGTCTTTCCATTCGATACGATTGATTTTTTCGCAAAAGCCACACCCAGACTCTCGGTGGTCGGTCTGACCTTGTAATCGGCATTTGTCCTGTGACCCTCGAACCCAAGCATGTCTGTCAAACGTTTTACATAGAATGACGGATCACCTTTTGCAAAGCTTCCGTACTCAGGTATTGACGACCATGCAAGAAGTGTGGATATAGTTGCTATTCTCTGATCATAAGTACTTGCAGGTGCAGAAAACCAGCTGTCATTATATGACCAGTATGCTGCGGTAGGTATATCCTTTCCGGCATTATTTTTACCCATGGGGAGGTACACCCGTCCGCTCGTTCCGGTCTTTACGGTAACCTTACATGTATATGTTTTCTTTTTATACTTTGCCGTAATCTTTGCGCTGCCGGCTTTATATCCAAAAACATGTGCTGCCTTGTCTGTGCTGTCTGATGATACACTCGCAACGGACGCATCCGACACCGTCCACTTTATCTTTTTAAACTGTTTTGCGGTGACCCCTTTAATCTTCAGTTTTTTTTCATTTCCGGTCATCACGGTCAGGGACTTTTTGCTGAGAGTTATCTTCGTGACTTTTTTCGCAGCCTTCTTCGCACTCGCGTTATTATCAACAGCAAGCACTCCGACATTCATCGCAAATACAAGCGCGACCGCCATCACACCCGAGATCACTCTTTTATTAATGCAGGTTTTCTCCATTCGGCTTCCCCTTCTTTCAAGATACACTAAAGCATCACTATAGCATACAAATTACTTGTTTTTTATTATACAGCTTTTTTAAAAATAGTCAACATATACCAATTCAAAAAAAGATGTACAAAAAGGATCAGATGATGTATAATGATTATACGACGTCTTTACACACTTTCTCAGACAGGACGCATTACAGAAAAGGAGACTACCGTATGTATTACTCAAGCTTTGGTGCATTGGCGATAATCCTCCATTTCATAATAAACGCGCGCATGTTCGGAAACAAATGGGACAAGAAAGCTTCCCTTTCCGCATATCGCTACAAGCTGTTTTTGATCAGCTTATCTTTCTACTACGCCACTGATATTCTGTGGGGTATCCTCTACGATACACGTATAGTGGCTCTGGTATATGCAGATACCTTTTTATACTTTCTTTCCATGGTTTTGTCTGTTCTTCTGTGGACAAGATTCGTGGTCAGCTATCTTGACAGAAAAGGCCTTTTCGGCTCCTTCCTCACATATGCGGGATGGACTATATTTATATTTCAGCTGTTAAACCTTATCGTTAACTTTTTCTACCCTATCGTATTTCATTTCGCTGACAACGGCGATTATTTCCCGAGCTATTCGAGATACATCTCGCTCGCCATGCAGGTCATACTGTTTATCATTTCGGCCGTCTACTCTATAATCGTAGCGGTCAAAGCAAAAGAAAAAGAACGTATACATTACGTAACCGTGGGCTTTTCCGGTATCGTCATGACGATCTTCATCGTATTACAGACACTGTATCCGTTCCTTCCCTTCTATGCCGTAGGAGCCATCATCGGAACCAGTCTCATCCATATATTTGTCGAGGAGGATGAGAGGAACGATTTCGAGGCAGAGATGGGTGAGATCCGCGAAAACGCAGAGAGATTCCGACTCGAGTCCGAAAAGACCAAAAAAAAGACCGTCACCTTCGGTCAGATCGCCGAGTCACTCGTGGAGAACTACGACATAGTCTACTATGTGGATACGACAGATGAGGATTATGTCGGATATATATCAAACAGCCTGCGCGGAAGGCTCGAGGCGGACAGAAAAGGCGAGTCATTCTTTGAGGTAGCAACAGACTACATGGACAGGCTGTGCTATCCGGGTGACAGAGAGCGCATGGTAGGGCTCCTCGACAAAGACTATCTGCTCACCGCTCTCAGAAGCAGAAAACAGTTTAACGTCGACTGCCGCATCAAGGTAGGCGATGACTACGAGTATACCAGATTCTCCGTCAGAAAGACCAGCGATTCCAGACACTTCCTTATCGTTGTCGAAAACGTGGACGATGAGGTTCGAAGAGAAAAAGCGCAACAAAAAGCCCTTTCAAACGAAAAAGCTCTCGCAAGACGCGATGAACTTACGGGAACCAAGAACAAAACCGCATACATCGAGCTGGAGCAATCCGTCCAGGAGAACATCGACAAAGGACTTGACTATCTCCCCTTTGCCCTCGCAGTATGCGATATCAACGATCTGAAAGAAATAAACGATACAGAAGGACATCAGGCCGGCGATGACTATATCAGAACCGCAGCCAAGCTTCTGTGTGATATCTTCGTTCACAGTCCGGTATTCAGGATCGGCGGTGATGAGTTCCTCGTCTTCCTTCGTGGCGATGACTACACCGCAAAAGAAGAGCTTGTAAACAGATTGAGAGCAAAGGTTTTTCAAAACTCCGTTCAGAAATCCGGCCCCGTTGTCGCCATAGGCGTAACTGCCTATGATCCGAATCGCGATACTTCCGTATCCCAGGTGTTTGAGCGTGCCGACGCGCTTATGTATGAGAACAAAAAAGAACTGAAGTCACTTTGACTTTCTCTGATGAAAAAGCCATTCTTTTACCTTTGTATCACGCCCCATCAGCACCCAGCTGCAATGCGGGTGCAGACCGAACTCGCCTTTCATTTTTTCTGCGGGGATCTCCGTATATCTCAGATTATTGTGTCCCAGAGCTCTGAGTCTCTCGTATATCACACGCGATCCCAACTGACGATCCTTGAAAAAAACAACCTCATACTCGTCGGGACTTACCATCGAATCATCCTCCGCATGATAAAGCCATATGGGGGTTTTTAACAGCGCTTCCAGCTCCGTATCCTCCGTGGAGCCGCAGATGGGAACAGCACCCGCATATATCGGAAACTCCTTCAATATCGAGAGTAACCCTATCGCCCCGGCACTGTAGCCATAGATGTACAGTCTGGACATATCCGCATAGAATCTCTCCGCATACGAGATCGTCATCT
>CAMVOY010000015.1 GCA_947169235.1 uncultured Lachnospiraceae bacterium
GAGGCTCGAGGTGAGGCTAGGGCCTACAGAAAAATGGGCCTGACCGACGAAGAAATAGCAGAAAAGATGGATAAGACTGTTGAAGAAGTCAGGGAGATACTCCGAGAAAAGGAAGTTGTGGCTTCCTGAAGAATGATAAAACCCGCTCAGTGAGCGGGTTTTTCCTATTCGGATCGCAGAGTGGTCAGTATCCTCAAAAAGCTGTAATAAGTTGACATTTTAGGGGAATAGTGTTATCCTATATTTACCGTGATGTATATCCTTATGTTCTCATTCTGAGAGCAGGAGGCCAAAGAAAGTGCGATGGAATCCGGAGATTCCGGATGCTTTTTTAGTGGCCATGGTTTAGAGAAAGGAGGGATACTACATCATGGTAAAGAATAAAAAAGACATAACAGAAAAAACGCTCGAAGACTATAATGATGTCTTTGCGGACATTGTAAATGGTCTTCTGTTTGGTGGAGAACAGGTGGTTCACGAGGATGAGCTCTCACCCGTGCCGACCACAAGCCAGTATAAGACTGACGATGGTGAGATTCATGAACAGGAGAGGGATGTATCAAAGCTTTGGAAGGATGTGACAATCACTGTTGCCCTGATAGGAGTTGAAAACCAGACTGATCCGGATTCTGACATGATATTCCGTGTTATGGGTTATGATGGCGCTTCGTATCGAAGCCAGCTTTTGGCCGGAAAGGAAAGATATCCGGTTATAACGTTGGTGCTCTATTTTGGATACGAGTCGCATTGGAATCAGAGGACATTGTATGACAGGCTTGACATACCGGATAAGCTAAAAGAGTATGTAAGCGATTACAGGATGAATGTATTTGAAATCGCATATTTGGAAGATGAAGTCATCGAAAGATTTCATAGTGATTTTGGCATAGTTGCAAGGTACTTTTCGCAGAAACGAAAAAAAGAGAAGTACAAACCGACTTCTGAAGAGATTAAGCATGTGGATGAAGTGTTAAAACTGATGAAAGTGTTGACAGGTGACAACAGATTTCAAGAGGCGCAGAAACAGAAAAGGATATCAAAGGAGGGAGGCTCAATGACAATGATTGATGTGTTTGGTGAGTTTATCGCTGAGGGAGAGGCTCGAGGAGAGGCTCGAGGTGAGGCTAGGGCCTACAGAAAAATGGGCCTGACCGACGAAGAAATAGCAGAAAAGATGGATAAGACTGTTGAAGAAGTCAGGGAGATACTCCGAGAAAAGGAAGTTGTGGCTTCCTGAAGAATGATAAAACCCGCTCAGTGAGCGGGTTTTTCCTATTTAAACCTTACTGTGTGATAGAATTATTTTTGCGAAACCTTACGATTAATAGTTTCGTTACATTTCGTTAAAAAACTATTTACATTTGATTTTTTGCATGTTATACTCAACATAGGATTATTCTATTTATGACAATTGCGATTATAGGTTACTGTCGATCGTTTTCTTTTTAATTGAAGGGAGAAGACTATGAAAAAAATCAGAAGGAGAACGCGAAACCGAATAATCGGTGTAGGATCAACTTTGGTTGTCCTTGTGCTTGGGATCATGCTTGTAACTGGCATGATTAAAGCTGATTACTCATCTAAACAGTTCCATGATGATTTGATGGGTGAGGCTAAGGAGTATGGCCTTGTGGCTGACTCAATTCATCAGTGGTACTATCATATGGGTACGAATTTTGCAACGAATAAGTACAGTACCTCGGGTTTTTGGGATAATGGTAAATTGATTCCGCAGACCTTTACAACAGGGCAGTACTCCAGTGGTGGATACTCTGATACGATTGCGGTTAAGGTTGCGGACGGCAGTAAGCTGTGGGCTACCGGTACAGATGGGGTTCTTCCGACAATCTATACTGCAGAGGATCTGACCAAAGATGCTAATAAGAATAAGTTCAAATTCCAGGGTAGCGATGACTATTATTATAACCATATGATAGTCAAGCAAGACAGTTCCACGGTTCTTAGTAAAAAGGTTGATGATATGCTTTCTCATGTTCGGGGAAAGTCTCAAGAACTTGGAAAGAAAAAGTCCGATGACTATACAGTTGCTATAGAAAATAATGTGGTAAAAATCGATGCATCAAGGTGTAGTAAATTTGTGTATATCGATGCGTATGATCCTCAGTTTTTTGATTATTCAAAAGGAAAGGTTTGGGGGATTGTAGATCGGTGCCGCACGATTTATATCAAGAAGAATCCGAAAATTGATGATCAGGTTTTTGTTCTTAATTATGCAAGATATGATGGTGAGGAGACGCCATCGCCTACAGTAGAGCCGACGGATGAGCCAACAACAGAGCCGACGCAAGAGCCGGCGAATGTACAGAGTGCGAATGCGGTTGCGGATCCTACTGATAATCCGACTAATGAAGGTGGTGAAGGAACGTTAACAGCTCCTTTGCCAGCTCAGGGAAATGACCCAGAAACGACTGTGGAAGAGTCTACAGAAGAGCCTTCGTCGGAACCTGAAACAGAGAAAAATGTAAGTCTTCTTGGATTGCCGAGAGAAGCGCGTGCGGCGGAGCATATTTACAAGTATGACATTAATAACAGTAAGAAAGTTGAAGTTCAGCTTGCCAGAGTTTGGTTTGTCAATGATAATTGGCAGCCGATCCAGCTTGATCAGAATAGTGCAAGCGCTGTTGAAGACTTCTCTCAGCGTGTGATCTATAACCTGCCGTATGCTAGCAAAGTATGGGCGAATCAGACGATTGGAACTATTCTTGCTCCGGAGGCTGATTCAAAGTTTGGTGGAAACGATGATAATGATCAGTCAAATCGTGCGAACTGCTCAGGGTGGTTCGTTACGAAGAAAATAGAGTCTAACTGTGGTGAGTGGCATTTCTTCAGAACACCTCCGACAACAGAGCCACCGTCAACAACAGAGCCGGTTGTTACAACAGAGCCACCGGTAGAAACGACGGAGCCACCTGTAGTTACAACAGAACCACCGGTAGTAACGACGGAGCCGCCTGTAGTGACAACGGAGCCGCCTGTAGTTACAACGGAGCCGCCTGTAGTTACAACAGAGCCGCCGGTAGTGACAACAGAACCACCGGTAGTTACAACAGAGCCGCCGGTAGTAACGACAGAGCCACCTGTAGTTACAACAGAGCCGCCGGTAGTAACGACAGAACCGCCGGTAGTAACGACACAGCCGCCGGTAACGACACCTCCGGTAGTGACGACACAGCCGCCGACGAACACACCGCCGACGACTTATACAAATCCGCCAAGCAATACGCCGCCGGTAGTATACTACACTTTCTCACCTTCACCGACGGAGACGCCGACTACAGTAGTTGAGGAAGAAGTACCGTTGTCAGACTTCACTCCTGAGGAGAAGCCGAAAGAGGAGACAACCACAATCGTTGAGGATGTTCCTCTGGCAGCGACTGTTCCTGAGACAGGCGATACGATGAATCCGATGGTTCCGATCGCGGGAATGGGACTTTCACTGTTGGCTATCGTAGGAGTGGTAGTGATCAGAAAAAAGAAGTCTACTAAATAATTCGTAAGTGCTCAAAGAGGCCTGTAACACTAAGTTGCGGGTCTCTTTTTTTTGTAAAGTTTCGTAAAATAATCCTTTACAAATATGGTTATAGGTGGTATAGTGTACATAGGATTATTAAATTTGGGACAATTGCGATTATAGGTTACTGTTGATTGTTTTCTTTTGATTGAAGGGAGAAGACTATGAAAAAAATCAGAAGAAGAACTAGGAACAGAATTGTTGGCGTATGTTCTACGTTAGCTGTTCTTTTGCTCGGTGTGGTTTTGGTTACAACCATCAACTTTGCCGGTAATGGTGATTTCCACAAAGAGCTGCTCGGCGATGCCGAGAACTATGGTATTGTTGCGGATTCTATCCATCAGACCAGTCACATGGATACAAACTTTGCAACTAATTACTATACTAATACCAGCAATTTTACTGTTGGTCAGTACACGTTTGGTAATCCGTTGATTACTATCGCAACCAGAGTTGGAGATCCGACAAATCCCGATCTTCCGCCACTTGGACTTAAAAAAGTATATGGAAAGGATTTTTCTAAGGTACATGCATCGACAGCCGGCGGGGCCGAAGCGGCAGTATTCTGGACGGCTGAGTCGCAGGATCTTGAAAATTTGAAGAGTAAGTTTAAGATCCAGACTAAGTGGATTGAAGATGAGAACGGAAATAAAGTAGAGGTACTTGACTTTTTTGAAAACCATGCCATGGTACAATTCTATGACAATGAAGATGATCTTAAGACTATCGTCAATGGTATGCGTTCTCACGTTAAGGGCAAATCTGAGGAATTCGGCACTCGTCTTACAGAGGGATACAAGTGGGAGAAGGATCCTGCTAAGGATGACAGAGATATGATCGACATCACGCCGTGTTCAGAGAAGGTTGTTTATGTTGATGCAACTCCTCTTGTTATCAAAGATGGCAATAAGGCGATGTGGATCAAGTTTGAAGAGGGACCGAAATGCGGAACATGTGATTATGTTTATCCGATGAAGGACTTTTCCGTAAAGAAGAGAAGTGATCAGACGATTGTTCTTAACTTTGTGAAGACTACAGGATCCGGTACACTTTTGGAAGAGGCTAATGCTGTAGAAGAGCCTGCAAATAATCTGTTGATGGGCAAAAAACCCAAAAATGCGATTTTCGTTGATGAAGACGGGAATGTAGTTGACAATGGTCAGGATGCAGATAAGACAGAGGGCGAAGAGAGTGTAGCCCCTGCAAAGGTAGAAGAGCCTGAAGTTGTAGAAATGAAGGATGAAGTGCAGAAGACGGAGAATCAAGAAACTACTCCGGATGTTGAGAAGACCGCAGACCCTGTTGTTCAGGAAGTAATAACTGACGGGGAAGAAGAGACAGAGACAGAAGAGACTGAGGAGAAAGTATCATTCCTTGGGCTTACGAGTGTTGCTAAGGCAGGAACCAAGACCTTTGGCGTTGACATGGATACAACAAAAGAGGTTAGTAAGGTTCAACTTCATGGAGTAAAGAAGCTGTACGACGAACACGGAAAAGACGTAACTCCTGGTGATTCAGGAACGGATGATAACTCTCTCAATGCCTACAAGACTATAATATACAATCTTCCGTATTCAACACATGCTTGGTGTGGATATACGAAGGGAACAATCATTGCTCCTAACGCGCAGGTTAAGTTTGGTGAGGGCAACTGTGCCGGATGGCTTGTTGCAGAGCGTGTGTATGGTAACTGTGGAGAGTGGCATTTCTGCTACAATCCGCCGAAGGAGACAGCTACTCCGCCGGTAGAAACAACAGAGCCGCCGGTAGAAACAACAGAGCCACCGGTAGAAACAACAGAGCCGCCGGTAGAAACAACAGAGCCGCCGGTAGAAACGACAGAGCCGCCTGTAGTGACAACAGAGCCGCCGGTAGTAACGACAGAGCCGCCGGTAGTAACGACAGAGCCGCCAGTAGTAACGACAGAGCCGCCTGTAGTGACAACAGAGCCGCCGGTAGTAACGACAGAGCCGCCAGTAGTGACAACAGAGCCGCCGGTAGTAACGACAGAGCCGCCTGTGGTGACGACACAGCCGCCGGTAACAACAGCTCCGGTAGTGACGACACAGCCGCCGACTAACACACCGCCGACGACTTATACCAATCCGCCGAGCAACACACCGCCGATCGTGTATTACACCTTCTCGCCGGCTCCGACGGAGACACCGACTACGATAGTTGAGGAAGAAGTACCGTTGTCAAACTTCACTCCTGAGGAGAAGCCGAAAGAGGAGACAACCACAATCATTGATGATGTTCCTTTGGCAGCGACTGTTCCTGAGACAGGCGATACGATGAATCCGATGATTCCGATCGCAGGAATGGGACTTTCACTTCTGGCTATGTTGGGAGTGGTAGTGATTCGCAAAAAGAAGTTTACAAAATAAGAACGTAAGTAAATGATATTGAGCCCCACGGCATCGCCGTGGGACTCTTTTTGTGTACGTGGAAAGTACTTGATTTTTTAAACGAGATAGGCTATAATCATATAGTTAATGATTAAGTTGGGTTACTATAGTTTCTAAGGAGGATGGTTCGATGCTTCGATTGGGTATTGATATCGGTTCAACCACAGTTAAGATAGCTATTCTTGACGAGGACAACCGTATTATTTTCTCTGCCTATGAGAGACATTTTGCAAATATACAGGAGACACTTCGCGAGATAGTTGATAGGGCGTATACCGAGATGGGTGATAAGGATATCGATCCGATGATCACCGGATCCGGCGGTCTGTCTATCGCGGACCATCTGGATATCCCCTTTGTACAGGAGGTGTTCTCTGTTGCAACAGCACTGAAGGATTATGCACCGAAAACGGATGTGGCTATCGAGCTCGGTGGTGAGGATGCAAAGATCATCTATTTTTCCGATGGTATAGAGCAGCGTATGAACGGAATATGTGCCGGAGGTACGGGTTCATTCATCGACCAGATGGCGAGCCTGTTGAAGACTGACGCAGCTGGACTTAACGAGTATGCAAAAGGTTATCAGGCTATCTATCCGATCGCTGCGAGATGCGGAGTGTTTGCCAAGACTGACATACAGCCCCTGATCAATGAGGGAGCAGCGAAGGAGGATCTGGCTGCATCCATATTCCAGGCTGTAGTAAATCAGACCATATCCGGCCTGGCTTGTGGTAAGCCGATCCGTGGGCACGTGGCATTTTTGGGAGGACCGCTTCACTTCCTCACGGAGTTGAAGGAGTCATTCATACGTACACTGAAGCTGACCGACGAGTACATCATCGCACCGGAGAACTCGCACCTGTTTGCAGCGAGCGGAGCAGCGATGAATGCGGCAGGGGAGAAACCGACCACGCTCAAAAAGCTTCTCAATCTGCTCTCTTCAGAGATCCATCTGCAGTTCGAGGTAGAGCGTATGGAGCCTCTGTTCAAGGATCAGGCTGAGTATGATGAATTCCTGAAAAAACACAGTGAGCACGATGTTGTCAAGGGCGATCTGGCAAACTATGAGGGGGATGTTTTCCTCGGTATCGACGCGGGTTCGACCACGACGAAGGTCGCACTGGTTGGCAGTGATGGAGAGCTTTTGTATTCGTTCTATGATAACAATAACGGAAGTCCGTTAAAGACTACAATCCGTGCCATCAGAGAGATAAAAGAAAAGCTTCCCGACAGCGCACAGATCGTCAGATCATGCTCGACCGGATACGGAGAAGCTCTGATCAAGTCCGCACTCATGCTCGACGAGGGTGAGGTCGAGACGGTCTCGCATTACTATGCGGCGCATTTTTTTGAGCCTGATGTAGACTGTATCCTCGACATCGGCGGACAGGATATGAAATGTATAAAGATCAAAAATAACTCCGTGGATAGCGTGCAGTTAAATGAGGCCTGCTCGTCAGGATGCGGATCGTTTATAGAGACCTTCGCGAGGAGTCTCGGACATGACGTGAAGGATTTCGCGAAGATGGCTCTGTTTGCGGAGAACCCGATAGACTTGGGTTCCAGGTGTACAGTGTTCATGAACTCGAAGGTTAAACAGGCTCAGAAGGAGGGCGCTACGGTTGAGGATATCTCAGCCGGACTCGCCATCTCCGTTATTAAGAATGCCCTGCTGAAGGTCATCAAGCTCACTGATCCGAAGGATCTGGGCACCAACGTGGTCGTACAGGGTGGAACTTTCTATAATGATGCAGTACTGAGGAGTTTCGAGAGAGTCTCCGGATGTAAGGCTGTACGCCCTGATATCGCGGGTATCATGGGTGCTTTCGGTGCGGCTCTGATCGCGCGTGAGCACTACGAGGAGGGCGAGGAGACCACGATGCTCTCGCTCGATGACATCATCGATCTGAGATTCGACTCGACGATGTCCAGATGCAAAGGCTGCACGAACCATTGTCTTTTGACCATCAACCGTTTCTCGGGCGGCAGACAGTTCATCTCAGGGAACCGCTGTGAGAGAGGTCTCGGAAAAGAGAGAACAAACAAAGATATTCCGAACTTATATGAGTATAAAAACAAAAGACTTTTTGCACACTACAAACCGCTTTCAGCAGATCGGGCCGTGAGAGGACGCGTGGGTATCCCGAGAGTTCTTAACATGTATGAGAACTATCCGTTCTGGTTCACATTTTTCACGGAGCTCGGATACCAGGTTATAGTTTCTCCGCCATCGTCGAGAGACATATATTCACTCGGTATCGAGAGTATCCCGAGTGAGAGTGAGTGCTACCCGGCGAAGCTTGCGCACGGTCATATCATGTGGCTTCTCGCGCAGGGACTTGATTACATATTCTATCCCTGCGTACCATACGAGAGGAACGAGTTTGAGGGATCGGGTAACCATTATAACTGTCCGATCGTAACATCATATGGCGAGAATATAAAGAATAATGTCGAGGAGTTATCAGATCCTTCCATCACTTATCAGAACCCGTTTGTGAGTTTCGAGAGTGAGAAGGCGATAACCGGCGAGCTGGTCAGATATATAAGTGCGGAAAACGGTATATCTCCGAATGAGATCCGTGCTGCCGCGCACAAGGCATATGAAGAGCTGCAGGCTACCCGTGAGGATATAAAGAAAAAGGGCGAGGAGGTCCTTAGGTGGATGGAGGAGCATGACGCTATGGGTATCGTGCTTTCGGGCCGTCCGTATCATATCGATCCCGAGATCCATCATGGAATACCTGAGCTTATCACGTCCTACGGTATCGCGGTACTGTCCGAGGACAGTATCTCGCATCTGGCTGAGATAAACAGACCTACCATAGCTGTCGATCAGTGGATGTATCATTCGAGACTCTATGCAGCGGCAACATATGTCAGGACCAGAGATGATCTCGAGATGATCCAGCTTAATTCATTCGGTTGCGGACTTGATGCGGTGACTACCGATCAGGTAAACGATATCCTGACCGGTTCTGACAAGATATGTACGGTTCTGAAGATCGATGAGGTAAACAACTTAGGTGCCGCACGTATCCGTATCAGATCGCTGATATCCGCCGTCAAGGACAGAAAGAGAAAGAAGTTCGAGAGAACCATAAGGGATGCTGCTTATCACAGAGTGGTATTTACCAAGGAGATGAAAAAGGAGTATACGATCCTCGCTCCGCAGATGTCTCCGATACATTTTGATCTCGTGGTGCCTGCACTCAAGGCCTGCGGATATAATATAGTCCAGCTTCCGACAGGAGTCGGTGAGCTTGAATACGGACTCAAATATGTAAATAATGACGCGTGCTACCCGTCGCTTTTGGTGGTGGGACAGTTTATGAAAGCGCTTTTGTCGGGAGAGTATGACCTCGATCGTACGGCACTTATCATCACCCAGACAGGTGGTGGATGCCGCGCGACGAACTATATCGGATTCATCAGACGAGCACTCAGAAAAGCCGGGATGAGTCAGATACCGGTTATCAGTCTCAGTGCCGGAGTGGAGTCAAACCCGGGATTCAAGATCGGATACGGACTTCTGAAACGAGCGATACATGCGCTGATCTACGGAGATCTGTTTATGCGAGTCGTATATCGCACGAGACCGTATGAGAAGGTAAAGGGCTCAGTAGAAGAGCTTCATCAGAAGTGGCTTCCGATATGTATTGAGGAGTGCCAAAAACCGAACCACAGCAAGTTCAAGAAAAATGTCGCGGGCATCATCCGTGATTTCGATAACATAGAGCTCGATGAATCGAGGAAGAGACCCAGGGTCGGAGTGGTCGGAGAGATACTTGTCAAATACCTCCCTGCCGCAAACAACTATGTTGTCGACCTTCTCGAAAAAGAAGGAGCGGAGGCAGTCGTACCTGATATGCTTGATTTCTTCATGTACGGCGCGGTGGACAGCGTGTTCCAGTCAGATCATCTCGGACATTCGACTACGGGCAAGATGCTCGGAGAGCTGGCTAACTGGGCTCTTGAAAAATACAGGGGACCTGTTGTCCGTGAACTGAAAAAGAGCAAACGCTTTGATGCGCCGCCGGATATATATACTCTTATGGAGTATGCGAAGCCTTTCGTGTCACCCGGAAATCAGACCGGTGAGGGATGGTTTTTGACGGGAGAGATGATAGAGCTTCTCCACTCGGGTGTACCGAATATAGTATGTACACAGCCTTTCGGATGCCTGCCTAACCATGTGGTTGGAAAGGGTGTCATCAAGCAGCTGCGCAAATCATTCCCGGGAGCAAATATAGTCGCAGTCGACTACGATCCCGGAGCCAGTGAGGTCAATCAGCTCAACCGTATCAAGCTTATGCTGGCCACGGCTAATGATCAGATGGATCAGGAGGAAGAGCAAAAGAAAGACGCCTGATAAAAAACGATAATCGGAAAAGGAGGGCAATCTCCATGGTTACGATATACAAATCAAATGAAGACAGAGAGATGTTCGAGCTCAAAGAACCGGAAGAGGGATGCTGGATCAGAGTGTGTCATCCGACGGGTGAGGAACTTGATTGGCTTGCCGAGGTTACTGAGATCGATCCGGATGATCTGAAGGCGCCTCTGGATATCGAGGAGAGATCACGTCTGGAACTCGAAACGGATTACAGGATGGTCCTTGTCGATATACCTTTTCACGATGAGGAGGACCACTACGAGACCATGCCTTTGGGCATCTATCTGACCAAGAGTTATATCATCACGATCAGTCTCGTGGATACTCCGATACTTCGTGCGTTCGCGAACAAGAGAGTAAAAGAATTCTTTACTTTTAAAAAGACCAGATTTCTTTTCCAGATCCTGTACAGGAACGCTTCTTCCTATCTGAGATACCTGCGTATCATCGACAGAAAGAGTGATCAGATAGAAGAAAAGCTTCAGCGTTCACAGAAGAACAGCGAGCTTTTGGAGCTGATGGAGTTGGAGAAATCCCTTGTGTACTTCACGACATCCCTTCGTTCGAATGAGGTTGTGTTAGAGAAACTCCTTCGTACCGATAAGGTGAAAAAATACCCCGATGATGAGGACCTTCTGGAGGACGTCATCATAGAGAATAAACAGGCGATCGAGATGGCGAACATATACTCAGGAATCCTAAACGGTGTCATGGGAACCTTTGCTTCGGTCATCTCAAACAACCAAAATGTTGTTATGAAGATCCTTGCAACCATGACGATCGTTCTGTCGATCCCGACGATCATATCGGGATTTTATGGAATGAACTTTGATGTGATCCCGTTTGCGCATGAACCTTTGGGATTCGTGATCACTGTTTTGGTTTCATTTTTGATATCCGGAGGAGTTGCATTTATCCTCTACAAAAAGAAGTTTTTATAAGTTGATGTTTTTATGGGTTTAACACAGGAGAGAGTCAGATGAACTTTATTGACAAGCTTGAAAAGAAGTTCCCGCGCTTCGGGATCACGAACCTGATGAAGTACGTGATCTGTATAAATATCGCGGGGACGGTAATACAGCTGATAGATATGAGCGGTATGTTGCCGATCAGTATTTACAGTGAATATCTTTCATTGGATTTTTACAAAATACTCCACGGACAGGTATGGAGGATCTTTTCTTTTGTGCTTCATCCGACTCTTGATTCGGGCGGTCTTTACGGCACGTCGAGAGTGTTTATAGATATCTTGTGGTTCGCCATCTGGGCATTTGTTTACTACCAGATCGGAATGGTATTGGAACGCGAATGGGGCAAGTTTCGATTCACGCTGTTTTACCTGAGCGGAGTATTTTTTGTAATAATAACAACACTTGTTTTTTATCTGGTTTACGGAAGTATCGCCGGTGCGGATATAGGGGTGGATGCATCGGAGTATCTCGGCTATATGATAGGATCGGGAGCGACATTAAGCTATCTGAATGAAACGCTGTTTTTGGCTTTCGCACTGATGTTCCCGGACACGAGATTCTTCCTGTATTTTTTGATACCGGTGAAGGCCAAATGGCTCGCATTTGTATATCTCGGACTGATGGCTTTCAGTATAGTCAGATGTATCATGTACTCACAGTATTATGCGCTTGTTCTGACACTCGGAGCGCTTGTGAACTTCGCGATATTCTTTATATTTGCGAGAGGTTCGTCCTCAGTAAAGGGTGCATATACCCAGAAGAAGAGGCGGAAGGATTTCGAAAAAAAAGCAAACAGTGCATGGTCGCAGCAAAGGCGGCCGCATGAGGCTTCTGCACCGACGGGTGGAGCCAGACATAAATGTGCGATCTGTGGAAGGACAGAGCTTGACGATCCGAAACTCGAGTTCAGATACTGTTCAAAATGTAACGGTAATTATGAGTATTGTTCGGATCATCTGTTCTCGCACACACACGTGAGCGGATAAGGCGTGAGCCTGTACGATGTATGTGTATGGCGCGTGCGTGCACGCAGCCGTACACATACAAGTACAGGTGAACCCAACGGACAACGAGAATCCCGAAGGGATTCGAGTCTGGAAGTTGGGGCTCACGCAGGATTACAGCTGGAAGTTGGGGCTCACGCAGGATTACAGGAGGAGAATATGGATTTTGATTTGATGCCCGCTACCAAAAACATAGTTACATGCTTAGAGATAGGCGGACTGGGTCTGATACTGATGATCTTTTCATATCTGTGGAGGATCCGTTATGAAGTTGAGGGCTATAGACGATACAAGGCAGACGATGAAAAGGGCTTTAAAAAGTATGTATGGATACTGGGCCTGCTTGCCTGTGCGTTTGTTTTTAAGCTCGTATTAGCAGCTCATTACAAAGGATTTGAGGTCGACATGAATTGCTTTAATTCATGGTCTGACATGATATATGATGGTGGTATAGGAAACTTCTATACATCAGGAAGCTTTACCGATTATCCGCCGGGATATATGCTGATATTGTACGTGATAGAGGCGATCAGCAGACTGTTTTCGATAGAGACGGCCACGGTTGGGGCACGAGTCATGATAAAGCTGGTGCCTGTACTTGCAGATCTGGGTGCGGGATTCTTCATCTGGAAGCTTGCTAAACACAAGTTTTCAGAGGGTTCATCCTGCCTTTTAGCAGGACTCTATGTGATCAGTCCGGCGATACTGATGGATTCATCGGTGTGGGGGCAGACGGACAGCGTGTACACACTCTGTCTCATCTTAGTATGCTATCTTTGCATGAAAGAAAAGAGGATACCGGCTTACTTCGTGTTTATGCTGGGAGTCTTTATCAAGCCTCAGATGATCATGTTCACTCCGGTGCTGATATGGACCATAGTTGAGCAGGTATTTTTGAAAGATTTTTCCTGGAAAAAGTTTGTAACGGATCTGATAGGCGGTCTGGCGTCTATCGGTGCATTTTTGATAGCGTTACTGCCGTTCGGTATCGGTCAGGTTTTGGGACAGTATATCTCCACGATGGGAGAGTATGAGTATGCTACGGTAAACGCATATAATTTCTGGGCTCTCATGGGTAAAAACTGGGTGGATCAGAACGAGGTCTTTATGTTTTTGCCGATGCGCGTCTGGGGTACCGTTATCATCCTTTTATCCGTGATATTAAGCGGTTATGTGTTCTTCAAACTCAGAAAAAGAGATGATAAAACACGTTATGTTATAAGTGGTGCGGTCGTTATCTCAACCATGTTTCTTTTTGCGGTGCGTATGCATGAGAGATACCTGTTTCCGATCGTGGCGCTGTTACTTGTGGCGTTTGTTATCAAGCCTGCGAGAGAGCTGTATGCGACCTTCGTGGGATTCGCGTTTGCGCACTTTTTGAACGTGGCGTTCGTGTTCAAGGTTTATGCTTTGGAGGGATCCTCGAGCGGATTCATCGGAGTGATATGTCTGGTCACGCTTGTTATGTACGGTTATATGTGGTTTGCCATATTCAGGGAGGGAGATACCCTGCCTTTCGTCGAGAGTATCAAATCGAACGGGAGGAAGACCATACAGACATTTATGAGTGTTAAGGATGAGGATGCACAGAAGGAGCATGAACCGAGGAGACATTTCCATATCAGAAAGACTCGCGAGATGCCGAAGTTCACAAAGATGGATTGGATCGTGCTTTTCGGTATCATTCTTTTCTACGGGACGATCGCGATCGTAAATCTCGGAAACACTTACGCGCCTGAGACGGAGTATACCTTTACTCAGGATCAGGAGGCTACTTTCGATCTGGGTGAGATCAAAAGAGTCAATATGATCTACATGTACAATGGTCATTATGAGGGAAGACGTTTTAATGTTGACATATCTCAGGACGGAGTTAACTACGAGTCGTTCGGAGAGATGAAGTCCGATTCCGTTTTCCATTGGAACAGACTTACAAAGCAGGATGAGAATCCTGAGAGCTACAACCTTTTAAATGAATACAGATTTATAAGAATAAAGGCACTGGATAACGAGGCGTTTATCAGAGAGATCGCCATAGTAGGCGAGGATAACAAGGTGCTGACGCCTGTTAACGCGGATGAGTATCGGGAGCTTTTTGATGAGCAGGATATGCTGGAGCTGCCTGTGACGTGGAGAAGCGGTACTTACTTTGACGAGATATATCATGCGAGAACCGCGCAGGAGATGATCGACGGAGAGTATTGCTATGAGAACACGCATCCGCCGCTCGGCAAATGGTTCCTGAGTTTGGGTATCAGGATATTTGGAATGAATCCTTTCGGATGGCGTATCGTGGGAACGCTGTTCGGAATAGGAATGCTTCCTTTGCTTTTCGTGTTTGCGAGGAGACTCTTTAATGCGAAGACCTGGGCGGCAGGTGTCGCGACGACTCTGTTTGCATTCGACTTTATGCATTTCACTCAGACGAGGATCGCGACCATCGACGTGTACGGAACATTTTTCATCATTGCGATGTTCTTCTTCATGTACTGGTACTCGCAGATGAGCTTTTACGACACGCCTTTGTGGAAGACGTTTATTCCGCTACTCGGTGCTGCAGTGTCCATGGGACTTGGTTGTGCGTCGAAGTGGACGGCTGTGTATGCCGCTGCAGGTATGGCGATATTCTTCTTCTCGACTGTGTACATGAGGACGAGAGAGTACAGATTTGCAAAAAAAGACCCGACCGGCGTTTCGGACGGGATAGAGCATCAGCATATAATCGATGTATGGAAGAAAAATCTTCTGATCACGCTCGGTGTGTGTGTGCTTTTATTCATCGTACTGGCGGGACTCATATATCTTTTGAGCTATATCCCGTTCTCGAACGGTGATGATTCGATGGGCCTTTGGGACAGGATGATAAAGAATCAGGTGGATATGTACAACTATCACGCAAACCTGGTAGCGGAGCATCCGTATTCGTCTGTATGGTACGAGTGGCCGTTTATGATCAGGCCTGTGTTCTATTACAGCGGAACTACCGTTGCCGGACTGAAGGAGGGCATATCCGCGTTCGGTAATCCGCTCGTATGGTGGGCGGGTATACCGGCGTTTATCTACCTTGTTTTCAGGATGATCAGATACAATGACGGCAAGGCGATGTTTTTATCCTTTGCATATATAGTTCAGCTCGCGCCGTGGATACTCGTGACCAGATGTACATTTATGTATCATTATTTCCCGAGTGTGCCTTTCATCGTTTTGATGATCGTTTATGTTATGTACATCCTTGACAAAAAAGAGGATAAGCATTGGCACAGGTGGATATATGTATATACGGGACTGGCTGTCGTGTTATTTTTCTACTTCTATCCGGTCATATCCGGTGCGAGCGTCGACGGAAATATGATCAAGGACGGAATGAAGTGGCTGCCTGACTGGGCGCTGTACATATGATGACAGTCGGAGATGATTGATAATGGAGGATGACTCTCGGATGAACAGAAATGAGTTTTTGGTATGTCGTGAATATGCATCCATAGATCTGGCTTTTACTTTGTACAATCTCTATGAGATGCTCTTCGGCGAGGAGGACGAGGAGATAAAGGCTCTTTACGGAGCGCCGGAAAAGGGTTACTATGATTGGTTTGTCAGAGAGCTTAGGAAGGTGCTTTCGGTAGTGGCGGATGATGATGTTACTGCTGCACAAAAGGTCGTAAGCGAAGCCGAGGCCCAGCTCAGGGAGCTGAGGCGTGAGAACAAGCAGAGGATGGAGTTTTTTACGACTCTGACCGACAGACTTGTTGTATATGAGCATGTACTCAACAGATGTGAGCTAAGGTATGCGCCGCAGGAAAAGCTGGATGCGTTTTTGAGGTCAAATCCCGATGATGAGATCATGATCCAGATAAATCTTTATGTCGGGGGCCCTGATAAAGATCCGAAGACTGCGATGCAGAGGATACAGTCTCTGGTCGGAGAGATACCGACGCAGCTTACAAAGCAGAAGCTTTTTGAGCTTATCGATCATGCGATGACTCTGTATGAGGGCTCGGATGAGACTGCTTTGGATGAGTTTTTATACATGCTTCGTATGGCTGGAAGGGTGTTCCAGACAGGAAGCTATATCGGTGAGTATCCGACTCTGGAGAAGCCTCTCCATGATTTCGAGCAGACGGATCTAAAGGAGATGGATGAGGAGAGATACAACACTCTCCGTGATGAGATATTCGAGCTTTCAGGTAAGCTGTCATTTATTATTGATTATTACAACGACCTGCAGAGATGTACGAACGATCTGCTCGCTTTGTGCCTGGCAAAAAAATGGCTGCCAGGCTCAGATAAGATGTTTACGGAAGCCGAGAGGACCGCGATAGAGGCTTGTCTTTCCGGTGAGCCGGATGATGGTGCATTCGTACCTTTGGAAGGTCATATCGAGGGAGTTTCCGAAAAACTGAATGCTCAGATGGTAAAGGTGGTCGCACCTGATATGAATGCCGAGGAAGAAGAAGAGTATCTGGATGTAGCCACGATAGCGCGTCTTCTTTCAAACAGTATATATGCTGAGATCGATCCGTTGTTCGTCGAGAGCAGGACCGTGACGAAGGAGCTTATCCGTGAAAAGGAAGATGTTTTCTTCGGTGAGCTCTCTGAGGTCTTTGCTTCTGTTCAGAGACCCGTGAAAAAGGCGATCTTTGCAAAGATAATCGAGAATCTTCCGCCTATGTTTTCCAGCGCGGAGGAGTTTACGGAGTATGTGAGACTGAATCTTTTCGGCTGCAGGGATATATCGGAAAGATGCGCGTCGATCGCAATAGTGAAGCAGCTGTGTATAGAAGGAGAGTGAGACTGCCCTGGTGGAGCTCACACTCCGAAAAGGAGAAGACATGTTATACTGGTATCGCGATCTGATGATCAGCAAAAAGCTGAAAAAGAAAAGAGAGCGCCACATGCACCGTGTGGAGCAGTATTATCGTGCTGATCCGAAAAGCAAAGTATTCAGTGATAAAAAGAGAAGCTGGGAGCATTTTGTAGGGAAAAGGATCCCGTGGAAAGAATACTTTATTGTGATAAGGGCGACGAACCCTGATAATCTTTTTGAAGTCATGAGCACCAGACAGCTCATCCTCAGGCATTATGAGAGGACGGATCTGTATGTGATCGGGCTGTATTCATCAAATGACGAGGCACTCACGGCTGTGCAGGAGATGCTCATAGACGGTTATGCGGAAAATGCGGAGTACTCACCCAAAGACGAGTTTTCGAAGGATGAGGCGTATGAATGCTTCACCGCGGAGGAAGTTAAATGATAGTACTATCGATACTGAAATGGATAGGGATTGTGCTCGGATGGATCCTTTTGGGCATCCTGGCGCTGGCTTTACTTATCCTTCTTATGGTATTGTTTGTACCGTTCAGATACTCGGCCAGTATAAGTACCGGTGAGAGTGAGGATTCGAAGGTGGCATACGGATTCGGTGTCACGTGGATACTTCATGCCATCAGCGTCAGAAAAAAGGTGGATTCTGATATTACTGTCGTGAGGATCCTCGGTATTCCCGTGAAAAAGATAGGCGGGACAGTGGAGCAACCGGAAGATGATGATATCTTCCAATATGAGGATGAGGATATTTTTTCGGAGTCTGAGGCTACGGATGTAAGGAAAGCAGAGTCATCAGATCCTGAAAAAGAGGTTGAGGCCCGGACCGCTATAGGTGCAGAGGATCCGGAGACAGTCAGAGAGCGGAAGATAGATGGCGATGAGCCTTCTGATGTGCCTCTTATAGAGGAACCTGTCGAGGAGAAAGACGAAAAGTCTGAGAAAAAGAAGAAAAAAGACGAACTTGCAGCCATAAAAAATGAAAAGAAAAAAGGGCCGATAGAGCGCCTGATATCCGCGATCGGAGACAAGATCCGAGGTATAAAAAGGAAGATTCGCGACAGTTTTAGAAAAATTGGCTTTATTTTTTATAAATTATCTAGTATAATAGATATCGTGAGAGACCGGGCGCCTCGCAGAACCATAAAAAGGCTTGTAAAAGAGGTGGTCCGTATGATAAGATATGTAGGGCCGAAAAAGATCAGTGGAACGGTGGAGTTCGGAACGGGCGATCCGTCGAGCACGGGACTGATACTTGGAGGAGTGAGTCTGTGTAAGCTTGCATATCAAAAGGATGTATCGATCACACCGAACTTTGAAGAGAAGTGCCTCGTCGGAAACGCGACGGTTAAGGGTAGAGTGAGAGTCGTGTACTTTTTGCGGATGGCACTCAGGATCTGGTTTGATAAGGATGTCCATCATCTGTGGCGCAGATATCGCCGTATGAAGAAGGATTTCAGAAAAAAAGAAAGAGCATTACAAAGCTAAACTGTTTATAGGAGGACTGACCAATGGCAGAGAACAAGTTTGGAGAAACAATGGAGTCGCTTTTTAAGGGCATGGATGCGTTCATCTCATCAAAGACCGTTATCGGCGATGCAGTGAAGTTTGACGATGGGACGATCGTGCTACCGCTCGTTGATGTGAGCTTCGGTGTCGCTGCGGGCGCGTTTGCGAATGACAGTGATAAAAAGAACAACGGAGGCGGTGGTCTCGGAGGAAAGATCCAGCCGAGTGCTATCCTTATTATAAAGGACGGCAGTTCAAAGCTTGTCAATGTCAAGAATCAGAGCGGCATGACCAAGATCCTCGATATGGTCCCGGATTTTGTCGATAAGTTCTCCGGCGGAAACGATGACGATAGCAAAAAGGACAAGAAAAAAGACAAGAAAAAGAACAAAAAGACCGGAGATCCGTTTGAGGAGCTTTCGGACGGAGATGTAGTGGTACATGACGCATAAGTTATGTATATAACGAATTTATGGGATCCTCCGTGGTGTGACCATGGGGGATCTTTACATTTTTTGAAAAAAATGGTATTATTTCAAAAAAAAGCTTGCAATTTGTGCGATTGTTTGGTAGAATTGTAGTGTTCTATGTAAAGAAACCAGTAAGGAGGTGCAGTCATGGCTAAGTGTGCTATCTGTGGAAAGAGCGTTCATTTCGGAAACGCAGTCAGCCACTCACACAGACGCAGTAACAAGATCTGGAAGTCAAATCTTAAGTCTGTTCGTGTGAAGACAAACGGTGGTTCAAAGAAAATGTATGTATGTACATCGTGCCTCCGTGCAGGCAAGGTTGAGCGTGCCTGATCCGTATCTATGATGATTAATAAGTGATGGTTAAGGCCATCACTTATTTTTTTTGTTACGCTTGATTTTTCGAGCGGAGTGTAGTAGAATGTTTACATCTGTGAGACTTAACCTCGGATGAGGTATGAAATGGAGGATCGATATATGAAGGGACAGATGGTTACTAAACTTGGTTCGATCGTTATTGATGAGGATGTGCTTGGTAAGTACGCCGGTTCGGCAGCAGTCGGATGCTTCGGCGTGGTAGGTATGGCCTCGGTAAACATGAAGGATGGCATTGTTAAGCTTCTGAAGCGTGACAGTTTACGTCATGGTGTAAACATCTCGATGGATGAGAATGGGAAGCTTCGTATCGAGCTTCACATCATCGTGGCCTTTGGCGTAAGCATTCTGGCCGTTGCAGAAAACCTTGTTGATACAGTGCGTTACAACCTCGAAGAGTTCACCGGCATGGAGGTCGGCAAGATCGTGGTTTGTGTAGAAGGCGTGCGTGTGGTTGACTGACAACGACCAAAGGAGGAAAGATAATGCTGATCCAGACTATAGATGTGTCCACTATTCGCCGATGTTTTCTTGCGGGTGCGAACGCATTGGATGCCCATAAGGATATAGTCAATGAACTAAACGTTTTTCCGGTACCGGACGGTGACACCGGAACAAATATGACTATGACTATCATGTCTGCTGCAAAGGAGGTAGCGGCGTTACCTGAGGATGCGGACATGAAAACCCTGTGTAAAGCTATATCGGGAGGCTCGCTTAAGGGCGCCAGAGGAAACTCGGGTGTCATCCTTTCACAGCTTCTGAGAGGTTTTACAAAGGGAATACAGGATTTCGATGAGGTAGATGTACCCGTTCTTTCCGCTGCGTTTGAGCGCGGAGTGGGTCAGGCCTATAAGGCAGTCATGAAGCCAAAAGAGGGAACGATACTCACCGTAGCCAGAGGCGGCGCGGAGAAGGCTTTTGAGATGGCTGAGACTACAGACAATCTCGTAGAGATGGTGAATGCCGTCCTTATACATATGGAGGATGTGCTCGAGCAGACACCTGACATGCTTCCGGTACTGAAGGATGCAGGAGTGGTTGACTCCGGTGGTCAGGGACTTTTGTTCTTCCTTCAGGGTTGTAACGATGTGCTTCTGGGACGCGAGGTTGATACTGATATCAGCGACAAATCCGTGACCAACAAGCAGGCGGGTGCCGGCGAGATGACGGGAGACCTTCCGTCAAGGAGAATGGGTGCAGATGCGGATGTCGTTGCAGCTGCGGATATCAAGTTCGGTTATTGTACCGAGTTTATCATCATGCTTGAAAAAGAGTTCACCGAAGATATGGAGGACGACTTCAAGGCATTTTTGAGCTCTATCGGTGATTCGATCGTATGCGTATCGGATGACGAGGTCGTGAAGGTTCATGTTCATACGAACGACCCCGGACTCGCCATACAGCGTGCGCTCACATACGGACAGCTGACGCGTATGAAGATTGACAACATGCGCCAGGAGCATCATGAGCGCGTGATCCACAATGCTGAACAGGTGGCTGCAGAGATGGCCATAGCAGATGCCAAAAAGGCATCAGAAAAAGAAAAAGCTGCCGAGCCGGAGAGATTCCCGCACAAGGAGAACGCATTCATCAGTGTTTCCGCGGGTAACGGTATCAGTGAGATCTTCAGGGATCTCGGAGTCGATATCATCATCGAAGGCGGACAGACTATGAATCCGAGTACGGAGGATATCCTTACTGCCATAAACAGACTTGATGCCGATCATATATTCATCCTGCCGAACAACGGAAACATACTCCTTGCGGCCAATCAGGCAAAGGATATGTCGAAGGATCAGGATGTCGTCGTTATACAGTCGAAAAATATACCGCAGGGTATCGCAGCGATGCTTGGGTTCATCGACGGAGTGCCTGTCGAGGACAATGAGGAAGCCATGAATGAGGCTCTCGGTGAGATAGAAGAGGGCGAGGTTACCTACGCTGTTCGAGATACGGTGGTCGATGGCAAAGAGATAAAGACCGGTGACATCATGGGTATCAGCGGAAAGAAGATCGTAAGTGTCGGTTCTGATGTTGTTGATACAACGGTCGATCTGATTAATTCGATGCTGACTGAGGACTCTGAACTCGTAACGATCTACTACGGTGAGGAAGCCAAGGAGGAGGATGCTGAGGCTATAGCATCAAAGATCGGTGCAGAACGTGACGATGTCGACTTTGAGATACAGTCGGGCGGTCAGCCGATATACTATTTCTTTATTTCAGTTGAATAAAATCTGAACTTATAAAGTGGTTCGGGAAGTATATCTTTGGTATGCTCCCGGGCCGTTTTTTTTATTCATACATTTTTGAAACTAACTATTAGTTAGTATAAATACAAAAATCGAAGTGTTATCATAGAACCAAATTGGAGTTGTTTGGCATGCAGCCGACGAAGATAAGGAGGAAAAACATGAAAGGCAGGAGAAATAGGATATTATCATCAGCATGCTCGTTGGTTCTGGCATTATTACTTATGTGCCAGACTGTCCTCGGAAGCACTGTCAGCTCGATGGCAGCAACGCGATCGGGACTTCAGGGCTGGGATGATAACTGGTATGACTCGGGTACCGGTGATGCTTGGTTATCAAGTAAGATGGTAACGGGTGTAAAGCTTGACAAAAGCACTTATATCGTAGGGGAGGATGACGGGATCACGGTTTCGTTCAATGTCCGTTCGCTTCCGAGCCCCGGTGATCTGAACTACGATGCCAATCTGGTCTTTGATGTTAATATAGATGAGGGATCAGGTATCCAGGTGGCCACACAGGAGATTCCCGTAGCTGACCTGAGGCTCGGTATGAATACGGTAGAGATTCCTGTTGCGTTTACTGCCGATGAAAAGATGTACATGATGGTAAGCCAGGATCATATGGATTTCCCAAGTACGAGTATCGTTAACTTTGAAGTGAAGACGCCGGACACCATAGATCAGGAACAGAAAGATAAAGAAGAAAAAGGTAAGTATGTAGAAAACTGGTTCATCCAGGAGCAGGTATCGGGAGTGACTTTAGACAGTACTGAGTTTACGACCGGTTCGGGGCAGAACGTGGGTGTCACTTATAATGTCGCAAAGATACCGAATTCAGAAAGTCTTCAGTTGGATGACAAGCTTTATTTCGCGGTCGTCACAAGCGACTACAAAAACAAGACTGATGACGACGATGACGATGATGATGACTCCGACGGAACCACAACAAAAACAGTTGTCGTGGAAAAAGAAGTACCCGTAAAGGAACTGAAGGTGGGTCAGAACAGTATCTCTTTGGATGCTCATTTCCCAAAGAAGGGAACTTATTATCTGATCGTAAAACAGATGGGATTAGGTGAGCTCCATGCAGACAATAACAAGTTCAAATTAAAGCTCACGGTAAAGCCTCTGAAGGACGATACGGGAAAGACTATAAATACCTCCGCAGGTGCAAGACCTGAGTACAGTGTTTATTCCTCGTCCAAGGCTGCAAAGATGAAAATATTCTACTCCATAGATGACATCACCTGTGATTACACACTGTTGGTCGCAAGGTGCAACTCGGAGTCGGGAAAATCGGAGGTTCAGAAAAAGAACACGGTGGCTGAGTTTTCATCCGAACAGGATGAGCTGGAGTTGGAGCTCGGAAAGGAACAGTCCATAACACTGGATAAAACCGCCAAGGATTTTGCCCTGGGTGTATATGCCGTGGCTCTTTATAACAATACAACAGACACTGAGGTTGCAAAGGAACTGTTCTATGTAACAAAGGAGCAGTATCTGATCCAGCGCGATACAACAAAGATGAATGATGACGGCAAGATACCGTTTGATTGTACTGCGAGCATCCGCAATTTCAGTATGGATAAGGATGAGAAATACAGTTTCGATGTATGCTTCCCACTGAACTATCAGAAGTACTTTGATGACATAAAGAAATGTTATGATTATTACGGGAAACCGGATGATGATCTGAAGGACGATGACAATCCTTATCTCAAGGATGACTACAATGTTTACATGACGGTTAAGTATACTCCGGCAGGATCGAAGGATACCCGTAAGCTGTATGAGAAAACACTTAAGGGTCTCTATAAGGCACACACCGTAAGCTTAAGCTCTAAAGAGATCATGAAGAAAATCTATGATACAAACAAAAATGATACAAGCTATGCAGGTGTCGTTACCGTTCAGTTCACAAATAAAGCAGATTCCAAAAATGTTCAGGATATCGCAAACGAAGCTATCATACCGTTTGACGAAAGCTTCAAGTTCGGAGTATATAAGACAGCAAAAGTGACAGGGACTTCGGCTTCACCGACAAATCCTGAACTCGCATACGGTGAGAGAGTCCTGGTCAAGGTCAATGAGAACCTGGGTGGAAAGATAATTGCTGATGTTTATAACGGAAGCAAGAAGATCAAATCAGTCAAAGGAACATGCGGACTGAATTCAGATGGAACGGCAACCGGTGATGCTGTTTGGAATCTGACGGATGGCAGCGGGAACTATGTCGGTGCGGGAGAGTACACGATTAAGGTCCATACCGTAAATGAGTACACCGTATTTGATGAGGACGGCAGCACCAGTGATAAAAAGGTAGAGTCAGAGGAAAAAACGGTAAGCGTCAATATCAACCTCTGCATCGGGTATCTCCGGAGGAAACGTCGTTTATATCGAGAAACCCGTGATCGGAGCGGTCGTAAAAACAAACCTTGGTGTGAGTGTGATCGCATCCGTAAAGAACTCCAAAGGAGAGGAGCTTAAGAACTGTTCTGCGATAATCAGAAAGGGGCAGGGCTCGGTAAGTCTTAACCTTTCCGGGCACAAGATCAAGGCCGGCAAATACAAGCTGACTGTAAAAGCAGAGACTCTTGATGGTCAGAAGAAAACCACCACGACGAGCTTCACCATGAAAAAGCTTCCGAAGTCAAAGATCACCAATTCTTCAGTGAGTCTGAGTAATGGTGTGGGAAATGTATCATTCTCTATTTCAGAGTATGCTAATGTCACTGTCACGGTCAAGTCGGGAAAGACCGTAAAGCAGACAGTTATAGATCATGCCTACTCAGCCGGAAGTGTAAAGGCGTCCTTCTCATACGGAGGATACAAGCCGGGTACCTACAGTGTTGTTATAAAAACCAGTAACAGCGGAGGAAGCAAAAGTGCAACCAAATCCTTCGTTATAAAGAAAAAGCCTGTAGTGATAAAGAAGCCTACAGCGAGCGGACTCAATATCAAATATCTGACGGGCAAGGATGGTGACCGTGTACAGGGATCATTCTATTATACAGGCAAAAATTCAAAGGTTGTCATAGATATCATGTACAATGATACCGAAGAGATCGTCTACACCTATACCGGCAAGACAACAAAAGACAGTGCGTATTTCACATGGACCTGGGATGGATTCAAATCAAACGGATTCCGTTGCTGGCCCGGCAGCTATACGTATCGTGTTTATGTTGTAAACAGTGCAGGTTGGTCAGGGTATCTGAGACAAAACTTTTCGATCAATTTCGGTTGATATGGAGGACGGATCAATATGAAAAAAACAAATCATGTGAAGAGAATAAAAAAGGGTCTGATCGCGATGTCCATGACACTTTCACTGGTAGTATCGCAGATCGCAGTACCCGTATCAAATGCCGCATCGGACAGTGCGACTGATGAGCTCAGAACACTAATCCGTGCCAACCTGGTAAAGAATTACGATCCCGACAAAGATGGTGCAATGCGTATTGTTCATACTGAAAGAAGTCGTTATGCATCGGATGTTCTTACCTATGAGGCACAGACCCTTCAGGCGAATGCGGGTGACCGACCGGCTACATATGCGCTCTGTGATATCGATCAGGATGACAGTTCAGAGATGATGATCCGATGGACTGAGAGCGGAAAGAGCATCGTACAGATACACAGATATGATGATTCCAAATACACCACGAAGCTTGTTGGTGCATTTTCCGATGTTACGGATGTACGTACTAACGCGAAAAAGAAACAGATAGTGGTAGTGACAAGTCCCGGAAAGAATAAAAAAACGATAGCTGCATATAAAATGAATTATTCCGGAAAGCTGAAGAGCATATCTGTTTATAAACAGAACGGGAAAAAGTTCACAAAAGGATCAAAAAAGATCACAAAGAAAGCTTTTAACAGCTATATTAAATCAGTCAACAAGCTTAATAAGGTTAAGTTCGGAACAATCCCCGACATCGACTATTCATATAGCGGAGTTGATGAGCTCTTCCTCGGAAAGGGAGAGTTCTACAGATGGTTTGCTGATGAAGTCGGACAGGAATCACTGTATATGACAAAGGGGACCTCATCTACACCTTCAGAAAACAGATTTCTCGCATACAGCTGTAGTTATGATCTGATGGGATGGCATGAGTATTCAGTCGAAGGCGGATATACCCGTTATGTATTCGGGCCTGATGTGAAAGATCCGAAGACGGGAAAGACCTATCGTGAAGAGGATTGGGAGGCTATGCGCAAGGAGGAGTTCGGTGAGAAGCATGCACCATACTTCCTTACCGAGCATGTTTATGAGGACGGCTCAAAGGTTCTCGATATCGAGTCTGACGGAGAGCTTTACGGCGTGGAGGTCACCGATACGGAGGCCGTATGCGGAAAAACAAAATACAAGGCAAAGGCCTACAGTCAGGAGTATGGCGACTGTCGTCTCAGTATGGTATTCTTTGCGGAGGGACCATACAAGGACAGGATCGCAAGGGTTGGGATCATTTATCCTGAGATAACAGGTGACATGCCTCAGGATGTTTGGACATTCAGCTATGGCGATGATGCCGGAAATCCCGCAAAACCGGATCCCATGGTTTATGATCTGGTAACAAACGGAGGCAAATCATCAGACTCCAAAACACGTACATTGAATATATATGGAGCTGCCGGGAAACTGGAGCAAAAGATAAAAGTTTCTGATGCTGTCAGATTTGAGCTTTACGGAAACGGAGCCGGACAATTCTATACGATCACTGCGTATGGTACAAAAATGCTTCTTCCGGTTGAGCTTGTGAGAATAGATGGCGAGGATAATGAGGCATGGGTGGATTATGAGAACATGCTCAATCCTGCCACAGGTCAGATGTCGTTTGGCGATCCTTTGTTTGAAGAAAATGTATATTGGGAAGCGAAATAAGAGGAGATAATCATATAAAAAACAAAGGTTGTCAAATATATTTATATTGAAAAATGGGCCATGTGATCCTGCATGGCTCATTTTAGTTGACGGCAGAGTATGCCTGATCAGGCAGATGATAAGTGCCTTCCTACATTTAGCATAGACAGTCCTGAAAGGGTATGGATATTGTTGTTGATTTATCGTAGAATTGTGATATAATAGGTATGTTGCTAGTAAAAAAGCATTGATATATGACATTTATGATATTTTACTCAAGGAGGGTGACCGGATGGAAGAGCCGATCTATCTCGAATACCTTCGTGATGAGAGCGAAGTAAAAGAAGAGCAGAAGGAGAAAAGGATCCCCAGCTTTGCGATGATCCCTTATTACAGCCTAAGAGACGGAAACATCGAAGGCGTGATGAGTTGCAAGGCGCTTATTGACAGTGTCGAAGGAGACAAGCTCTCAAACGATGAGCTTATGAATAAGAAATTCCTGTTTGTGTCATCGACAACGATGGCAGCTTTTTTTGCTATGCAGGGAGGAATGCAGACAGAGGCTGCTACGGCACTGAAGAATCTTTACATAAGCCGTATGGATGATTGCAAGACAATAGAGTCCGTGGATGAGCTCCATACGATCATGTTCCTTGACTTCACCAGAAAGGTTCAGGAGAGCAAGGAGTTTATCGAGGAGAGCGAGAAGGCAGAGGAAAAGGGTCGTGCGAAGATCAGCCGTTCCATCGCTCAGGCTATGGAATACATCAGACAGAATCTGCACACCAAGCTTATGCTCAAGGATATCGGAAAGGCTGTCAGCCTCTCACCGAACTATCTGGCTACAAGATTCCATGAGGAGACCGGCTCAACCGTTCAGGATTATGTCAGGGATCAGAGAGTGGCTGTGGCCGCTGTGATGCTCAAGGAGTCGAATTATACACTTTCTCAGATCTCTACCGGTCTAGGGTTTGGTTCGAATTCTCACTTTATCAAGGTTTTTCGTGAGCAGATGGAGATCACTCCGAAACAGTATCGTCTCAGATACTACAGATAATAAAAAAATTGATTGACAAGGCACCCGACATCATGTAGAATGATTGGGTGCTTTCAGAATATATTGTGATTTTTTAGGAGGGTAATATGGGCAATTTACCGGTAGTTCCATTTCTGATCATCTTTCCTTTGGTGATCGCTTTTTTAATGTTTGTGGTCAGAAAGAGCAATGTACGTGCCGTGATCGCATACATAGGATCGATCTTTATCATGATCGGAGTGGGTTATCTTACATGGATGTGGATCGATGGCGGATCGAAGCCGATCACGCTATACGTGGAGACTGAGATAGCTGACTACGCTATACTTGCAGCAGAGATCCTGCTTATGTTCGTGGTCGTATTTCTCAGTTTCAGATACAGAAAGTACTGGGTATCGCTTCTTTCGATCATACCTACTGCCGGCATGGTCTGGCTTGAGTTTTCGGGAGTGAAGCTTGCACAGATCGCTCATATCCGCATTGACCGTCTTTCCGTACTGATGTGTATCATCGTCGGAGTGATCGGCGGACTTATTGTAATATATGCCGTTGGATACATGCACGGTTATCATAAGCATCATAAGGAGGTAGAGGACAGGAGATACTACTTCTTTATGCTGCTGTTTTTATTCCTTTCGGCGATGTTCGGATTCGTTCTGTCAGAGAGTCTTCTGTGGATCGATTTCTTCTGGGAGCTGACGAGTGTGTGCTCGTTCCTTCTTATCGGATATACAAGAGAAAAAGAAGCAATCACGAATTCGTTCAGAGCTCTGTGGATGAACCTTCTCGGCGGATGTGCTCTCGCAGTCGGGATCATCTATTTCGCGATCAACATGCACACAGTATCGCTGAGCGGACTTGTTCGTATGTGTGAGAACTCTCACGGATCTGTCGCAACGATCGCAGTTGCTTTGATCGCATTTGCGGCTCTTACCAAGGCTGCACAGCTGCCGTTCTCTACATGGCTTATCGGTGCGATGGTGGCACCTACACCGTCATCAGCACTTCTTCACTCGGCTACGATGGTCAAGGCCGGTATATATGTGCTGCTCAGACTGTCGCCTGCCATGACGGGTACGACTACCGGAAATCTGATCGCGCTTATCGGAGGTTTTACCTTCCTTGCGACATCGTTGATGGCTATCGCTCAGAGTGACGGTAAAAAAATACTCGCATTCTCGACGATATCAAACCTCGGTCTGATGGTGGCCTGTGCCGGAGTCGGCACACCTGAAACCATGTGGGCCGGAGTATTTTTGATGATATTCCATGCGATAAGTAAATCGCTTCTTTTCCAGGATGTCGGTGCCACGGAGAACTCGCTTCATTCCAGAGATGTCGAGGATATGCACGGACTTCTGTATATCATGCCGAAGCTGGCGGCGTTTATGTTCATAGGTATAGCCGGAATGTTTTTGGCACCGTTCGGAATGCTGATCTCGAAGTGGTCGGCGCTGCGTGCGTCGGTAGATGAGCGAAACATCATGCTCGTTCTCTTCATCTGCTTCGGTTCGGCTACAACGTCACTGTACTGGACTAAGTGGATGGGTAAGCTTGTAAGCCATACTCATCTTACCGAGGAAAAGATAAAGGATGTTACAAAGAAAAACGAGATGGTATCGCTGGCGATACACGCAGCGCTGATGCTCCTTCTGTGCGCACTGTTCCCGCTTCTTTCAAGCGTGTTTGTAAATCCGCTCGTGGAGGAGAACTTCGGTGTGGCTATGAACGTGCTTCCTACGGAGGTTCTGATCGTGCTCGTGATCATCATCCTGTTGGTATTCGCGGTGCCGGTATTTGCTTATCTGTACTCGAGAAAGATCATGACATACAACAGAAAAGACTCATACATGAACGGTGTCAACTACGGAGACAACCGCTCGTTTGTGGATTCATTCGGTGAGAGAAAAACACTTTGGTTGTCAAACCATTATTATAAAGACCTGGTCGGCAAGCGAAAGCTGATGAAGCCGTCTCAGTTGTTCACGATGGCAGTACTCATCGTGATGATGGTCTATATCATAGGAGGTGCGTTGTCATGAGTATAACAACTACAAAGATTATCCTTATGGTAGCCTATGTCCTCCTGGCACCTTTGGTCGGTGGACTTTTGGAAGGCTTCGACAGAAAGATCAGTGCACGTATGCAAAGGCGTGTGGGACCACCGCTTTTACAGCCGTTCTACGACGTGATCAAGCTTTTTTCAAAGCAGGTCATCATCGTAAGCCGTTCGCAGATGTTTTTCCTGATCTCTTACTTTGTGATGATAGTAGTGACGGGAGTTATGTTCTTTGCGGGAACTGATATCCTGATGTGCTTTTTCGTGATGAGTACCGGAGCGACATTCCTTTATTTCGCAGCGATGGTAACATCGACACCGTACTCGACCATGGGAGCGAACAGAGAGCTTATACAGATGCTCGCTTATGAGCCTGCGGTACTCCTTACGTGCGTGGGATTCTATCTTGCGGAAGGAACATTTAACGTAAGTGAGATCGCAACATCGGATTGGTCGGCGATAACATTTTTGCCGGGATTCTTTATTGCATTCGTATTTATATTGACTATCAAGATGAGAAAGTCACCTTTCGATCTTTCGACTTCGCATCATATGCATCAGGAGCTCGTCAAGGGTCTGACTACGGAGATGGGTGCGAGAAACCTCGCTATCTTCCAGGTGACCGAGTGGTACGAGAATGTATTTTTGATGGGTGTCGTAGGACTCTATATCATCAATTCGGCATGGTGGAGTATTTTTATCGCGATCGGTGTCGTGCTTGTGACTTATTTTGTGGAGATCCTGATCGACAACACATCAGCCCGTGTAAAGTGGGATATGATGGTGAAGCTTTCATGGGGCGTGACCGCGCTCTCTGCAGGAGTTAATCTTATCATTTTGATGATCATGCGTTGAGAGTCGCGCTTGATATAAGGAGGTAATAATGGCAAATATAAAAAGATCCCCGTGGCTGCTCCACTATGATGGATCCAGCTGTAACGGATGCGATATCGAGGTTCTGGCCGCACTCACTCCCGTGTATGATGCTGAGAGATTCGGTGTGATGAATACGGGTGACCCGATGCAGGCTGATATCCTCATGATCACCGGCGGTATAAATGAGCAGAATGCTCCCGTAGTTAAGCAGCTCTATGATCAGATGCCACGTCCCAAGGTTGTCGTTGCCGTGGGAGTGTGTGCGTGCACCGGTGGTATTTTTAAAGATTGTTACAACATCCTCGGCGGCGCTGATTCGGTTATTCCGGTAGATATCTATGTGCCGGGTTGTGCAGCCCGTCCGCAGGCTATCATCGACGGCGTGGTACAGGCTGTCGAGCTTTTCCAAAAAAGACTGGATGAGCATAAGTACAATAAAAAACACGGTATTAAACCGGAGGAGAGCGAGGTGAAGGAAAATGTCTGAAGTGATACATCCGGATGAGATACTCGAGCAGATCGAGGTCGGAGATCTCCTCCCAAAGGTGATGAGACTGAAGAAGGACGGGATGCGTCTGTCACAGGCGTGTGCCGCATACATAAATGAGAAGTTTGAGCTCAGCTATTCCTTCGCAGATGATACTACTTATCAGTATACGACGCTGAGACTTGTCATAGACCCTGATGTAGAGGTGCCTTCCATAACGGAGGTTGTGCCGCCTGCCGTATTCTATGAGAATGAGATGAAGGAGCTTTTCGGAGTAAAGATCAAGATGATCTCTCTTGATTACAATAACAAGCTCTATAGAATAAAGGTCCAAAATCCGCTCGGACCAAATGGAGAGGGGGAACAGAATAATGGCTAAAAAAAGTGTTATTCCTTTCGGCCCTCAGCATCCGGTATTACCGGAGCCTATTCACCTCGACCTGGTTGTTGAGGATGAAAAAATAGTTGAGGCTATACCGTCTATAGGTTTTATTCACAGAGGACTTGAGAGCCTTGTTAAAAAACGTGATTTCAACCAGCTTACATATGTGGCTGAGCGTACCTGCGGAATATGCAGTTTCCAGCATGGTATGGGATACTGTGAGACCGTAGAGCATATTTTTGGAGTTGAGATTTCGGACAGAGCAAAGTATCTTCGCACGATCTGGGCTGAGCTCGGACGTATGCATTCACACCTTCTGTGGTTGGGACTTCTCGCAGACGGTTTCGGATTTGAGAACCTGTTCTATCAGGCTTGGAGAGTAAGAGAGAAGATACTTGATCTCCAGGAGATGACCAGTGGCGGAAGACTTATCTTCTCGGTTAACTGCGTCGGTGGTGTGATCAAGGATATTACGGATGACCAGATGAAGATCATCCTTACGACTCTGGATGAGGTTGAGGAGGAGCTTGAGGTCCTCAGCAAGACATTTTTGGAGGACTACTCGGTACAGTCCCGTCTCGTGGGAGTCGGTGTGCTTACCAAGGAGCAGGCACATGATCTCGGATGCTGCGGTCCGTTTGGAAGAGCGAGCGGTATCTATTCGGATATGAGAAAGCTTGGTTATGCTGCTTATCCGGATCTCGATTTCGAGCCGATCGTGAGTCACGAGGGTGACTGCTATGCGAGATGTAAGTGCAGAGTGCTGGAGATTTTTCAGTCTATCGATCTGCTTCGTCAGGCCATCGCAAAGATACCGGCATCTGATGAGCTGGCGGTACCTGTAAAGGGCAATCCTGACGGTGAGTATTTCATGAGAGTTGAGCAGCCGCGTGGTGAGGCGGTCTACTATGTGAAGGCTTGCGGAAAGCCGTTCGTAGAGAGGATGCGAATCCGCACCCCAACCTTTGCGAACCTTCCGGGTCTGTGTGAGATGTTGAAGAATACTGAGCTCGCGGATGTAGGACTTCTGATCCTTACGATCGATCCGTGTGTATCGTGTACAGAGAGATAAAGGAGAGAAAAAATGGGCGTAATGAAGTTTGCACCGGCCACACTGAAAAACCTTTTCAAAAAGCCGGTTACAACGAGCTATCCTTTTGAGCCGTATGAGTATCCTGAGAGGGCACGCGGTCATATCGAGATAACGATTGACGAGTGTATCGGATGCGGTCTCTGTACGAGATGCTGTCCGTGTGGGACGCTGACGGTTGACAAGATCAAGGGTACCTGGTCGATCGACAGGTTTGATTGTATCGCCTGCGGTTATTGTGTTGAGAAGTGTCCGAAAAAATGTCTCCACATGATCAGTGGATACCAGACACCGGGACCGGAAAAGGGACGTGTGACATATACCAAGTCACCTGAGGTTCTGGAGGCTGAGGCTAAGAAGAGAGCTGAGCTCGCGGAGAAGGCAGCAGCTGCGAAGAAAGCTAAGGAAGAAGCGGAGAGAGCAGCGGCAGCGAAGGCAGCAGAGGGTGGCGAGGCTGAGTCTTGAGGACAGTCGCAGGAGAAAGAATAAGATGCGTGAGATAACCATTTATGGTTTGGTGCAGGGAGTTGGATTCCGTCCGTTCGTCGCGGAGGCGGCGCAGGATTTATCCATTTCAGGCACGGTTATGAATGCCGGCGGAATTGTGAAGGTACGTGCGGCATCAAGTAATGATGAGGCGTTGGATGAGTTCATCCAGCGCCTTTCGTCGTGTCATATCCCGGGAGCACGGGTGGATCGAATAGAGATAAAAAGGGTGGAGGATCCGCAGGATTTATCCACATCAGGCACAGTTATGAATGCCGGCGGAATTGTGGCGGACGCCGGCGGAATGGAGATCATCCCGAGCGAGAGCATGGATGATGAGATCAGATTTCTGCCACCTGATATCGCGACCTGTGACAGGTGCGCGAGTGAGTTATCGGATCCGATGAACCGCAGATACAGGTATCCTTTTATCAGCTGTACATCCTGTGGCCCCAGATTCTCGATCATGACTGATATACCGTATGACAGAGAAAGGACATCGATGGATGGGTTTAAACTCTGTCCCAAGTGTGCCGGGGAGTACAAACGTCGCGGGGATATCAGACGACATGCTCAGACTATCGCATGCGAGGTGTGCGGTCCGAAGGTGAAGCTGTTTACCGTAACTGAGGCCGTGTCAGAAGGAGCTGTTTTGGCAGCTGTTGACATCCTGAAAAACGGTGGCATCATCGCAGTTAAGGATATAGGTGGTTTTCATTTTTGCTTTGACCCGTACTGTGCATCGGCGGGTGAAAAGTTGAGAGAGTATAAAAACAGAGACAATAAACCGTTTGCAGTCATGTTTAAAAACATGGAAGCGGTACGGGAGATGTCATACGTTTCGGATACCGAATTAAAGCTCTTGACATCCGCTGAAAGACCGATCGTTCTTTTGGAAAAAAAGGCCGGTAAGGAGTTCGCCTCATCGGTATGTGAAGGTTATCCGAGAGTGGGAGCTATGCTTCCCTGCAATCCTCTCCAGATACTTCTTTTGGAGGAGATTGATGCGCTCGTTATGACCAGTGGCAACCGCGGCGGCGAGCCGATAGCGACTACGGACGAGCCTATGATACAGGCTATGAATGAAGGGTGGATAGATGCAGTCCTTACGCACGACAGGGATATAATAAACGGCCAGGATGACTCGATATACAAGGTTACAAAAACAGATGAAACAGAGTATGTTCAGATCATAAGACGCGCCAGAGGATCAGTACCTGCACCGATAGAGCTTCCCAAAGAGCTTTCCGGCGATACATTCGCATCCGGCGCGGATCTGAAAAACGTGTTCGCACTCGGACGCAAGAATATGGCATATCTCTCCGCGCATTTTGGGAATCTTGATGATGTCAGATGTGCCGAAAAAAGGGATGAAGGATTAGAGAGCTTAAAGAGTCTTACGGGTATCGACCCGGTCAGTGCCGTGTGTGATCTGCATCCGGGATATGTCTCTACCGGAAAGACTTTAGAAGCATTTGAGGATACGACATTGATCCAGCATCATTATGCCCACGTGGCATCGGTGATCGCTGAGCATGCGATAAAGGGTGATGTTACCGGAGTCGCATTTGACGGAACGGGTTATGGAGATGACGGGACGATCTGGGGTTCGGAGATCTTTCGGATCGAAAAAAAAGGATACAAAAGACGGGGACATTTTTCTGCTGTTATGATGACAGGAGGAGATGCCGCAGCCAAAGATGCGAACATCTCATTGTACGCATATCTGGTAGAAGCAGAAAAAAGAGGTCTTTTGACGGACGGCGAGATAGATGCTACGGTAGGTGATCTGAATGCATATGACATTACAAAAAAAGCCATCGAATCCGGCATCAACACGGTGAAGAGTTCGTCGATGGGCAGACTTTTTGATGCGGTAAGTTCTTTGCTTGGGATCTGTTATAAAAATACGCACGAGGGTGAATGTGCGATGAAGCTGGAGGCCGCAGCTGAGAGGTTTTGTAAGAAGGGCAGTGACGATGTCTCGTCTGTATGGGCGCCTGTGAAGGTTGAGAACGGAGTTTATGTCGCGGACAGTGTATACATGATATCTCAGCTTGCAAAGGCCATGCTTTATGGGGAGGATGCGGATGAGCTCGCATTTATGTTCCATATGGCCGTAGCGGAGGCTACATCAGGAATAATAGGTGTAATATCCGACCGCAAACAAAGCGTGGCGTTGAGCGGAGGGTGCATGTGCAACAGTCTGCTTTTACGCCTTTTGATACCGATGCTCAAATCCCGGGGACATGATGTTTTTCTCAATGAGAAGGTACCCTGCACGGATGGTGGCATCGCTTTAGGACAGCTGATGGGAAAAATAACATATATCCACGAAAAGTAACATGTTTTACTTGAATGAATATGGTTTTTATGGTATAATTAACCGTAACATTCTACGCAGATCATGAAGGGGACAGTAAACATGAGTATCAGAAAATCTTCATTTACCGGAAAGATACTTCTTGTTGCTATCGCGATCCTAACGGTAACGATAGTTATTTTTGCGTATATCTCTACCATGCGTTCTCAGAAATCCGTTAAAGAGCTGATGTGTAACCGAATGATCAATATCACTAATTCTGCGGCAGCTATGATAAACGGTGATGATCTGCGCGCGATCAAGGGAAATATTTCAGATGCGAAAACAGAAGAGTATAAAAGGATCAACTCTGTTCTTGATGTCTTTTTTCATTCCGTTGAATTAAAATATGTATATGCCGTGAAGCTGCTGCCTGACGGTTATGGCGTTGTTGTCGATCCGGATATGCAGGCCGAGGATGAGTACGGCGAGATCATCGAGAGTACGCCTGCGCTTGAGGCTGCCATGGACGGAGTTCCGTCAGCTGATGAGGAGTCGACATCTGACAGATGGGGAAGCTTCTACAGCTCATACTCACCGGTGTATGATTCGAATAAGAATATCGTGGGAGTTATCGCGGTAGACTTTGATGCTGACTGGTTTGATACCAGAAAGGGAACGCTTGACAAATTCCTTCTGATGCTGTGTGTGGTTATAGTACTCGGAAGTGTGATAATAGTTTGGATCATCACACGCAGAGCCAGGAGAGAGCTCAATGAGAGGAGACGTGAGGGTGAGAGATTGCTCGCGACCAAGCGTGCGATCGAGCAGGCAGAGGCTACCAAGCGTGATTTCCTTACGCATATCACTCAGGAGGTTCGTACTCCCGTGCACACTGTCCTCGAGAAGAATGACAGGATCCTCGAAGAAACCGACGTTGACAGGACCAGGCTCTGTGCGAATAACATCCGTACGGCAGGCCATTCGTTGCTCGCCATGATCAATGATATCCTGGATTACTCAAATATCGAGGATGGCAAGGTGAAACTAGAGCAGAAGGAGTACGATGTAGTTGAGCTTATCGATAAGCTGGTAAGGACCATTACACCGTCAGCCAGGGAGAACAGGCTTGAGTTCGAGCTGACTGTCGATGAGGTGCTTCCAAGATATCTTTACGGAGATGCTCCGAAGCTGTCCCAGATCATTATGAACCTGCTTTCCAACGCAGTGAAGTTCACACCTGAGGGAAGCGTGAGCTTGTCATTTTTCATGGTTTCACTCGATGGAGACGAGGTTGCCATAAAGATCAGCGTAGAGGACACCGGAGTGGGTATCCATCCGGAGGATGTGAACAGACTGTTTAATGCATTTGAGCGTTTTGACAGAGATAAGAATAACACTACAGGCACCGGTCTCGGTATGGCTATAGTCCAAAGACTGTTAAGGATGATGGACACCGAGCTTACCGTAGAGAGTCTGTATGGACAGGGGTCGTTGTTTACATTTATCGTAAAGCAGGGAGTGGTCAAAGATACTCCGATAGGAGATTTTGACCATGCTTCGAGCCACCTCAGAAGTGTGAGAGTTGAAGAGGAGCCCGAAACGGAGGACAGCCTATGATCAAGCGATGGAGAGAACACGGAATAGGTAAAGTCGCTATCGCAGCTGTAATCTATATGGCTGTTGTTGTTGGGCTGTCTGTTTTTTCGGTAAACAGGTCACATTCGATCATGGAGGAGTTGCTGAAAAAGGAGATGATAGATGTTGCCCGTTCAGCGGCTGCGTCTATTGATGGGGATTATCTTATAAGTATCCATGAGGGTGATGAGGATACAAAGGAATACAAAGAGGTTTATGACACACTCAGTGTGTTTTTGAAACAGACTCAGGCAAAATACATTTATGTTGTGCGCAGGCATGTGACAGGAAGGTTCGGATTTGTGCTTGATACCGATCCTGAGGACCCTGGTGTATACGGAGAGCCTGTCATGGGTACGGATGCCATGGAGGAGGCGGTACATGGAAATCCTGCCGTGGATGATAATGCGTACGAAGATCGATGGGGCATTTTTTACTCGGCTTACTGTCCCGTATACGATACCACCGGAAAGCTTGCCGGACTTGTTTGTGCGGACTTCCCGGCATCATGGTATGAGGGAGAGGTTGCCACGCAGATGCGTCTGATCATCATCATCGTTGCATCTGCGATAATACTTAGCGTGCTTATAATCGTGCTCGTTTTGTGGAATGCATCACGCGAGGCAAAGATCAAAGCGGGTGAGAAGGAAGAACTCGAGTTCGCGAAGTCTCTTGCGGAGGAGGCGAACAACAAACGAAATGAGTTCCTCGATATGATGTCGCATGAGATACGTACACCCATATCCATGGTCATGGGTATGGATGAGATGATACTTCGTGAATCCGTCGAGAAAAATGTCCGCGAGTACGCTGCGGAGATCAGGCATGCGGGGAATATTTTGTTGTCATTGGTTGATGAGGTCCTCGATATGTCGCAGATTGACAACGGTGATATCGATCTGCATCCTGTCCGTTACGATCCCATGCTTTTGATCTCAGATATTTCGGAGATTGTCAGAACACGTTTGCATAACTCGAGCGTGCAGTTTTTCACCGAGATAGATGACAAGATACCAAGCATCGTATTCGGTGATTCAACGAGGATCAAGCAGTGCCTTTTAAATCTGCTTTCGAACGCATTACGTTATACAAAGCAGGGTGAGATACATTTTTCGATAACCAGAGAACGACTTCGTGATAACAATGTATGGCTTAAGTTCTGTGTATCCGATACCGGAGAAGGTGTACCGAGAGAAGCGGTAAAGAGGATGGTAGATTACTTTGAAACGGGCGAGTGTATCGATGACGATATGACCGGTATCACTGAGCTTGGTCTGTCGATGGTTTCGAGATTTTTGAATCAGATGGATACCAAGCTTGAGTTTGAGAGTGAACTTGGAAAGGGTTCGAGTTTCTTCTTTTCGATCAGGCAGGGGATCATCGACGAGAAGCAGATCGGTGATTTTAAGAGGGCGAGAGAGATCATGTCCTCTTCGGATGAGCATATCGAAAAGAAAAAATACATAGCACCTGATGCCAGGATTCTTCTTGTGGATGATGAGAAGATGAATCTCGCAGTAGTGAAGACTCTTCTTCAGTCAACACAGATAAAGATCGACACGACCATGAGCGGAGCCGAGGCTTTGGAGCTTATGGCAGAGAACACATATGATGTTCTTATATTCGATCACCTTATGAGAGAGATTGATGGCGTGGAGCTTTTGAGGCTGGTCAGAGAGAACCGCGACAATCCGAACTGCGTCGTGCCTTGTATCGTGCTTACCGCAAATGCGATGGAGGGTGCGCGTGAAGAATATCTGAAGGTCGGATTTGATGCCTATCTTTCAAAGCCGGTTAATAAGGACAGGATCGAGAGCATGATACTCAGGTATCTGCCTCGTGCCAAGGTTAAGTTTGAGACGTTTTAACAGGAGATAAAAAATGTGTGTAGCATTACCGGGAACGGTTATTGAAGCCGGAAGTAAAAAGTCTATTGTTGATTTCGGTGGCAACAGAGTGGAGGCCAGATCAGGACTGGTGGATGTAAAGCCGGGAGACCGTGTTTTGGTCCATGCGGGTTGCATCCTGCAGAAGGTATCCGAGGAGGAAGCTCTGGAGCTGGAAAAGCTGTTTTCGGAGGTTACGGAGGCAGCAGAATGAATACTAATATAACCATGATACACGGAAGCGGCGGAGCGGCCACCGGTGAACTGATTCACGAGGTGTTTGCGTCCGCCTTTAATAATACCGTATTGGATGCGATGGAGGATGCCGCGGTGCTCGATGCCGTAAGTGTCTCAGATGGAACAGGAGCAAAACTGGCGGTGACTACTGACAGTTTTGTCGTGACGCCGGTTGAGTTCAGGGGCGGTGATATCGGCAGGCTTGCCGTATGCGGAACAGTTAATGACCTTTTGATGAGAGGTGCCGTGCCGAAGTATATCACTTCGGCCTGGATACTGGAGACAGGCGTTGATACAGAGCTTTTAAAGAGGGTAGTCAGATCCATGGCGGAGACTGCCCGTGAGGCCGGAGTACAGGTGGTCTGTGGGGACACAAAGGTAATAGAGGGCCGGGGTGGTATCTACGTGAACACGACCGGAGTAGGATTTGTTCCGGATAAGGTTGACATCAGTGCGTCGGGTGCGAAGCCCGGTGATGTGATCTTGGTATCGGGTACCATGGGAGATCATCATGCGGCGATACTGTCGGAGAGAATGTCAATAGAGACTGATATACGCAGCGATGTAGCGCCCTTATGCGACATGTGTGAGGGGCTCAGAGCTTTAAATGTACACTCGATGCGTGATGTTACCCGAGGTGGCCTGGGAACGGTGCTTAAGGAGCTTGCTGAGGCGTCAGCTACCGTGTTTGAGGTGGAGGATGGTCTGATACCCGTAGGAGATAAGGTAAGGGAGTTTAGCGGGCTTCTGGGACTCGATCCGATGTATATGGGTAATGAAGGAAAGATGGTGGCGATCGTTCATCCTGACGATGAGGCGAAAGCTTTGGAGATCATGAGAAACTCAAGGTATGGGCAGGACGCTGCGAGGATCGGTATAGTCGCTGCGCCGGATGAAAAAAAATGCGCCGGAAGTCTGTATGCCAAGACGTCGATAGGTGGGATAAGAGAGTTGGATGTATTGCAGGGTGAAGGGCTGCCAAGGATATGCTAGCGTAGCACGTCGGACAGATTCATAGATTCTTGTCTCACTCTATGCCAAATGCTGCGCATTTGCCCAAGCCGTTCGACTGCGAACTATGTCATCTGTCCTGAGAGGAGTAGTGTGAAAAATCACACTGATATGCTGATTTTTCACACGGCTATTTGTGCCGGAGCGTCACAAATAGCCACTGATGGCAGACGAGAACTGGATGTTCTCGTCGCCACTCCGTCGCTACGCTCCGGAATGGGGAGTAATATGGAAAGTATCAAGGAATATCTGGCCGGTTATGATGGACCTGCCATGAATATCATGGAGATATGTGGAAGCCATACTGAAGCGGTGGCTCGCTTTGGAATACCATCATTGTTATCTGACAAGATCAAGCTGATATCGGGGCCGGGGTGTCCCGTATGCGTGACTACATCGGCGTATATTGACAGGTTGCTTACGCTTGCAAAAGAGGGGAATGTGATCGCAACATTCGGTGATCTTATCAGGGTGCCGGGCAGTCATGATTCGCTGTCTGACGCAAAGGGTGAAGGCGCGGATATACGCATGGTTTATTCGCCGCTTGATGTGGTGGATCTGGCTGAAAGCGAGCCGGATAAGAGTTTTATTTTTGCGGCGGTCGGATTCGAGACGACCACACCGGTGTATGCGCTACTTGTGGAAGAGATCATCGGGCATGGTCTTAAGAATATCAGGCTTCTCACTGCGTTGAAAACCATGCCGGAAGTTGTAGACGAGATGCTGGCCAAAGGTGCGCCTATAGACGGTTTTCTGGCACCGGGACATGTGTCTGTTGTTACCGGTTATGACATCTTTAAGCCGATCGCACAAAAGTATGATATCCCATTTGCTGTCTCCGGGTTTGAGGGCGAGGAGATATTGATCGCATTATATGAGGTGGTCAGGAACAGAGGAAAGGGCGTTATCAGAAACTGTTATCCGACTGTGGTCTCCGCCGAAGGAAATATTGTTGCAAAGAAAAAGACAGATAAGTATTTTGAAAAATGCGATGCAGCGTGGAGAGGACTCGGCGTCGTGTCCGGTTCGGGGATGAAGCTGAGAGATGAGTACAGCATTTATGATGCCGGAAGCGACGGGCTTGATTCGGATACAAAGATGAATCCGGCATGCTCGTGTGCCATGGTTCTCACGGGACGAATGAGGCCGTATGAGTGTCCGCTGTATGGAAAGGTATGTAATCCCGGTAACCCTCAGGGAGCATGTATGGTATCCACGGAGGGGAGTTGTTATTCTTACTTTGTTAACAAGCGTAGGGATTAGAATGGAGGAAAGCGATGATAAACAATAAAAAAAGAAAGCTGCTCATAATGACTCTTGTATTTGCACTTGTCCTGTGTATATCAGGTGAGACCGGAGCGGTAGCGGAGGTAACCGAAGAGCCTGTAGCGACACCGACAGAGACACCGTATTCTACCGAGGCACCGAAGCCGACCGAAACATCAGAGCCTGCCGTGACAGCAGAGCCGACTGAAACGCCGAAGCCGACCAAAACACCCAAGCCGACCAAAACACCCAAGCCCACACCGAATGTGACCAAGGTGACGTTAAGCTGCGCCGGTGACTGCACGATCGGAACGGATCCCGCATTTAACTGGTCGACCAGCCTGAATGCAATGGTAAATAAGGTCAAGGACAAGAGTTATTTCTTCAAAAATGTTCAGAAGTACTTTGCCAAAGACGATATGACGATCGTTAATTTTGAAGGGACACTTACTTCGAGAACAACCCGCGCTGATAAAAAGTTTACGTTCAAGGGCCCGGCTTCATACATCAATATTATTAAAAAGGGTAATATAGAGGCGGTCGCGTTTGCAAACAATCACTGCAGAGATTTTGGACAGGGAAGCTATGAAGACACCATAAAGGTGTTTAAAAACAAAGGGGTAAAATACTCATCCTACGCCAAAGTAAGCGCGTATAACGTGAAAAAGAATCACACAAAGATAAAGATCGGAATGATCTCCGTGAATGGACTCGAGGGATATCAATCCTCTGCAAACCATATTAAAAACGGCATCAAAAAGCTCAAAAAGAAAAAGTGCAACATGATCATAGTGAGTATGCACGCCGGTATAGAGAGACAGTATACACCTGATGGAAATCAAAAAAGCATAGCTCATTATGCTGTCGATCAGGGAGCGGATCTGGTGCTCGGTCATCATCCGCATGTCCTTCATGGAGTGGAAAAATACAAAGGTGTATATATCGTTTACAGTCTTGGTAATTTCTGTTTTGGCGGAAACTCAAATCCGTCTGACAAGGATACGATGATCGCGAGACCGCAGTTTACCTTCAGGGAAGGAAAGCTTCAAAAAAAGAAAACCTCACTCAGATTGATCCCATGCTGCCTCTCATCTACGACCGCATACAACAACTATCAGCCCACTCCGAAAAAGGGAGCTGAGAAAAAAAGAGTACTTAGAAAAATAAATAACATGTGTGAGGCGCTCGGAACTACTCTGAAAAACAGTTCGGGAAAGTTGACGACAACTTGTATGAAAAAATGAATTATTATTCATATGTTATTGCTCCAAAATGAGGTCGAAATAGTGAATTTGTATCATGAATGACGATTTTTGATTAAAAATGGGTTGATAGAGTTACTATTTCACTGAATTTGAACAAAAGTGGCGAAAACACGTGCTTTGACGCATGTTTTCGCCACTTATTTATGTGAAAAAATGACCGTTTTTCTGAAGAAAAATAACAAAAATTTAATTTTTTTTCAAAAAAGGCTTGCAATTACGTGTGAATAGTATTATATTAGTGTATGCAACGTATAGATTTTTTGTCCGATTCATAAAAGGAGAAATGAGCATGGATATCAAAACAACCACATCCAAGGCACCTGTAGCAAAGACTACAGAGGCAGCAAAGACAACTGAGGCTGCAAAGACTACTACAACAGCAGCTAAGCCGGCAGCAGCTAAGCCTGCAGCAAAGAAGCCTGCAGCAAAGAAACCTGCAGCTAAAAAGCCTGCAGCAAAGAAGCCTGCAGCTAAGAAGACTACTGCAGCTAAGAAGCCTGCAGCAGCTAAGAAGGCACCTGCAAAGAAGGCTACTACTAAGAGAGGCCGCAAGCCGGGTTCAAAGAATAAGGTAGTTGAGAGCGTACAGGAGACAATCGTACAGGTTGATGGCGTAGATATCGCTGTAGCTGAGACACTTGTTACCCGTGTTAAGGAGGCATACAAGAACTCAGGTCATCGTATCGGAAACATCAAGTCTCTCCGCATCTACATCAATGTTAATGATCGCAAGGCTTACTATGTGATCAATGACAAGCAGGATGAGCAGAATGTAATCGATCTTTGATCCTTTGATCAATGAACATTCGGGGCCGGTGCATATGCATCGGCCCTTTTTTTGTTGATTTTTGTTTGATTGTTTGGTAGAATGTTAGTAAATCTGAACCTGAAGGAGAGTCGGATATGCCAAAGCAATCACCAAATCTTCAGACGCTATATTTGTCGGAACGTATCCGGGAGATTTTTCGTCATATCCGCACGCACGCTCTGACTTCAGTTGTCGCGCCCATGGGCTATGGAAAGACGACTGCGCTCAACATTTATCTGGATGAGCAGGAAGAAGAGCTGGGTGCTGTAGTTATGCGCATAAGCATCTACTCTGACAACTCTCAGATATTTTGGCACCAGCTTCAGAACGTATTCTCAGAGACCGAGGTATACGAGGAGATTAAAAAGCTTGAGTTTCCTCAGAACAGAACCGGTCTTTTTTTCTTCATGGAGATCATAGAAAAATACTTCACGGCGCATGCTCAGGAGCATTTTCTTTTTATCGATGATTATCATCTGTTGACATCTGAAAACGCATCAGAGTTTCTGTATGAAATAGCAAAGAATATCCCGCAGAACTTCCATCTGATAGTAGCGGGCAGAAACAGTTTTGTTTCGAAGAAGGCGGAGCTTGAGCTCGGTGGCAGGTTTTTTAGGATCAGTCAGGATGATCTGAGGCTCAATTTCACCGAGATGGTCGCATATTGTAAAGGCTGCGGAGTAACATTGACCGAGGATATAAAGGAGCAGCTTTTTGAGATCTCGGAGGGATGGTTTTCCGGACTTTATCTGTGTCTGAGAGGCTATCTCGAGTCGGGATTTATACCGACACAGACCGGAAGCATATATGACATGATGGACGAGGTTCTTCTTGAGCCGATCTCCGAAAAGGATCGTATGTTTTTGCTTTCGTTATGTCTGGCAGATGAGTTTACCGAGGAGATGGCAGGTTTCCTTTCGGGTAAAAAGGATGTAAAAAAACAGCTCGCGGATGCAGTACGTACCAATGCGTTCATAACTCTGCTTCCGGATCATATACACTATCGTTTTCATCATATTCTGAAGGAGTGCACGAGGAGAAGATTCGATTTTGTTTCGGATGGTGACAGGCAGAAGATCCTTTCGCGTTACGGCCAGTGGTATGAGGAGCACGCTCTGTATGCAAAAGCGATGGAGGCTTATCGCGAGTGTGAGGATTGGAAAGCGTTATTCAGGATAATCGGCAAAGATCAGGGGATGGAGCTTACATACTTCACGCAGGAGACGGTGAAGGGATGGGTTTTGGACTGCCCCGGAGATATGCTTCGAAGTGAGCCGCCAGCTCTGCTCGTACTGATGAAGCAGTTTTTCAGTTGGAGACTTATGCCGGAGATGCAGAAACTTCGAGAGGAGTTTTTGCAGGCGGTAGAGGAGAACGAAACGCTATCCGAAGAAGAAAAAAATAATCTGCTCGGAGAGTGTGAGATGGTGATGAGTTTCACCGCATTTAACAGTATAAAAAAAATGAGTGAATATCATCAGGCTGCCAGGAAAAAGATGAACAGACCCGCTGTGACCATGGGCAGGCGTGGAACCTGGACATTTGGCAGTCCGACGATATTGGCCATGTATCACAGAGAGATAGGACGTCTGGATGATGAGCTTTTGGCTATGCATCGTTCGATGCCTTACTACTATGCGCTGACGCAGGATCACGGTATGGGAGCCGAGTATATCATGGAGGCAGAGGCACTTTTTATGCGCGGTGATCTGAAGAAGTCGATGGTCGCCATAGAGGAAGCAAGGTTCAAGGCAGAGAGTATTTCGGACAAAGAAAAAGAGATGCGTTCCATTCTTCTGTGTTGTTTTTTCACTGAGCTGAATCTTGCATTCCTCGGAGAAACCGGAACGAGCGCATCGGGTCATGCAGACGGCTCGAAGGACTGGTATGATCAGGAAGCGGAGGAACTCAGGAAGTTCCGTTCGCCAATGCTGATGACAACGCTTGATCTGATAGCTGCGTGGTATTTTTCCATGGTAGGACTGCCGGACAGGATACCTGATTGGATAAAAGAAGGCGGAGTTGAACAGGCAAATCTGTTGTTCCCTGCAAAACCTATAGCTTTGCTGATACAGAATCAGGCACATATGGCTATGGGCGATCACGCGTCCGTTATATCAGGAAAGGATGCGCTGGCGGGGTTGTGCCGGGTTTATCCGTATCTGTTCTGCAGTCTGATACTCGAGTTGCAGCTCGCTGAGAGTTACAGAGTGCTCGGACAGATAGATGAGGCGAGGGAGCATGCGAATGTTGCTGCGGAGATCGCAGAGCCGGATGGATTGATACTTCCGTTTGCGATGATCATCGGATCGGAAGATATCCTGCCGCAGAGTATGAGGAAAAAGGTTCATCCGTGGTTTGAGAGGTTCGATAAGGCCCGTAGGGAGAACAAAAACAGGCTGACAATACCTGATGCCTTAAAGGGGCTTACTTCGCAGGAACAGCAGGTTGCGATCCTTATGGCACGAGGGAAGAAAAATAAGGAGATAGCATCAGAGCTGTTCCTAAGTGAAGGAACAGTCAAGCAGTATATAAATCGAATATACGGCAAACTCGATCTGGTCGGAACATCCACGGAAAAAAGAGAGAAGATCAGCGAACTTTTAGACTTGAAGGGCTCAGATTCCGTCCGTTAAAGGATCCCGAAGTGTGGAGGCTCTTTTTTGTTGAGAAAAGTTTCACAAAGAAATGTTAGCAGTCCAGTTGAGAGAGTGCTAACAAAGTGATATAATGAGCTCGAAATCAAGGAAAAGGGCGCATGACCCTGAGGATTTCAGGCGTCATAACCCATCACCGTGAGCATGACGATGCCACGCGTAAAGAGAAAGAAGGAATGACTTATGTTGATGCCAAGTATTTTCGGAACAAGTTTTGTGGATGATGTATTTGATGACTTCTTTGGAGCTCCGATTCCTCACGCGCATACTACTGCGACGAATTCAATGAAGGCTGATATCACCGAGACTGATAAGTCATATCTTATCGAGATGAATCACCCGGATGACGCAAAGAAGGAGGAAGAGGATGATATGAACGCAGACGACCGCGACTTCATCCTTGACATT